>JAGHTC010000007.1 GCA_018065465.1 Candidatus Ruminococcus equi | reverse complement strand
AGATTATTACTTATCGCAGGGGTATTTTTTATTGCCTATGTAGTGTTCACATCGGCAGTTGTGCCAAACGGTAATACTCAAAAGCAAGAGGAAACTCAACCTGAAAGCATAGTGGTACAAAGTCCGACTGAATATACCGTAAAGGCAGAGAATAACCGCGTTGTTGTCTATATTGATGATGCGTTGTATCTCAAAACTTCAACGGTAGTCAGTTCTTTGCCGAAATCTGACCAAAAATCCCTGCTCTACGGCATAAAAGCAAATTCAAAATCCGAGCTTAATTCTATTTTGGAAGATTATTGTTCGTAGAAGAGCCGAGTCGCGTAGCCCCAAAAGGGTTCCCGAAAAGTCAAAGACTTTTTGGGAGGAGGAAGAGCGAAACGAGGCTTGACATCAAATGAATAATTAATAATGAATGATGAATAATTTCGGGAAAATCGCTTTGCGATTTACGATTTATATTACCGCTAATAATAGCAGAAAAAAGGCTGTCGCCTATTGACGACAGCCCCCAAAAATAATTATCTTATTTCATATTTTTTTCGTAAGATTCGATCATTTTCTTAACCATCTGACCGCCGACAGAACCGGCCTGCTTACTTGTGAGGTCGCCGTTGTAACCCTGTTTGAGGTTTACGCCAACTTCAGAAGCAGCTTCCATCTTGAAACGCTCGAGTGCTTCTTTAGCCTCGGGAACTGCGATGTTGCTCTTTGACATAATTTTCTACTCCTTTTCTTAAGATTTTCGTAAAAAATATTTTTTATACAAGCAACGATTTATCCGTTGCAAGTTTATTGTTTGAAAATCTTTCGGATATATAGCAAGAAAAATCTGCAAATTTTTATGACTTTGGTCTAAAAATATTTTAGTAAATTTTCAATAATCGACAGTAAATGAAAATTCTTTGTAAGTTTTTCACAAAGAAAATTGCTTTTTTTCGTTAAATGAGTGGATTTTTCTTTGTGAATGCTTTTTTTTATTGCTTTTATTTGTGACTTTGTTATATAATATTATGGTAATTACGAAAGTAATTGTTTATAATAACCGAGTATGTGCATTTTCGGTTATGAAAGGAGTTTTTTATTTGAAACAGTACGATTCTAAACACATTCTGAATATCGCTTTGTCAGGTCATTCCGGTGCAGGTAAAACCTCACTTGCAGAGGCTATGCTCTATCTTTCAAAGGCTTCTGACCGTCTGGGCAAAATTGCCGACGGTAACACCCAACTTGACTTTGACCCCGAGGAAATAAAGAGAAAGGTTTCCGTACTCACAGCCGTAGCACCCGTTGAGTGGAAAAATTCGAAGATTAACATCATCGACACTCCCGGACTTTTCGACTTTGAGGGCGGAGTTTACGAAGGCTTCCGTGCAGCAGAAACCGCTGTTATCGTAGTATCTGCAAAAGACGGTATCAATGTCGGTACCGAAAAAGCAGTAAAAGCCGCAAATAAACTCGGACTTACAAAAGTATTTTTCGTAAACGGCGTATGCGACGAAAACGCTCGTTTCTACAAAGTTCTTGAAGATTTGAAAGCCACATTCGGTACATCCGTATGTCCCGTTATCGTTCCCTATATCGAAAACGGCGAGGCTAATACATACATCAACCTCTTTGAGTACAAAGCATACAAATACGATGCAAAAGGCAACGCAACTCCCACAGCAATCATCCCCGAAATGGGCGACAGACTTGAGGGACTTCGTGAGTCTATCAAAGAAGCAGTTGCAGAAACAAGCGAAGAGCTTATGGAAAAATTCTTCGGCGGCGAAGAGTTCACTCCCGAAGAAATCGTTACAGGCGTCAGCCAGGGCGTAAAAGACGGTTCTCTCTGTCCTGTATTCTGCGGTGATGCCGCTTCTACATTCGCTATCGACCAGTTTATGAACAGCCTTGTATGGCTTGCTCCGACTGCTGCCGATAAGGGCGGCGAAACTGCTGTTGATGTAAACGGCGACCCTGTTGAAATCGCAGTAAACGATGCAGGCGCTACTGCCGCTATTATTTTCAAAACCGTTGCCGACCCGTTTGTCGGTAAACTTTCATATTTCAAAGTTATCTCCGGTAAGGTTTCTACCGATACTCCGCTTGTTAATATGCGTACAGGCAACCAAGAGCGTATCACAAAAGTTCTCACCGTTAAAGGTAAGAAACAGGAAGACGCTGCTTTTGTCGGCGCAGGCGATATCGGTGCTATCCCGAAACTTTCTAACGCTATTACAGGCGACACTCTCTGCTCACCGACTCGCAAGGTCGTTTTAGAGGGCGTTACATATCCCGCTCCGTCTTTCTCTCGTGCTATGTATCCGAAGAAGAAAGGCGAAGAAGACAAGGTTGCTCAGGGACTTACAAGAATTGCAGAAGAAGACCCGACTATCAAATTTATCTCCGACCCCGAAACAAAAGAAATGGTTGTATCAGGTCTTGGCGAACAGCAACTTGATGTTATCTGCTCAAAATTAAAGAGCAAATTCAATGTTGAAGTTGACCTCAAAGAACCCAAGGTTGCTTACAGAGAAACTATCCGTTCTCGCTCCGATGTTCAAGGTAGACATAAGAAACAGTCCGGTGGTTCAGGTCAGTTTGGTGATGTTTGGATTAAGTTTGAGCCTTGCGACAGTGAAGGACTTGAATTTGATATCGCCGTTGTCGGCGGTTCTGTTCCGAAGCAGTTCTTCCCCGCAGTTGAAAAAGGTCTTCGTGAGTCTATCAAACACGGTCCTCTTGCAGGTTATCCCGTTGTTGGTGTAAAGGCTACTCTTTATGATGGTTCTTCTCACCCCGTTGACTCTAACGAAATGGCGTTCAAGATGGCTGCACAGATTGCTTTCAAGAACGGTATCCCGCAGGCTAAACCCGTACTTTTGGAGCCTATCGGCTCACTCAAAGCGTATGTTCCGTCCGCTAACATGGGCGACATTATGGGCGAAGTTAACAAGCGCCGCGGCAGAGTTTTAGGTATGTCAGCCGGCGAAGACGGACAACAGATTGTTGAAGCCGAAGTTCCGATTTCCGAAATGGGTGATTTCTCTGTTTATATGCGTCAGGTAACTCAGGGCAGAGGCAGTTATTCATTCGAGTTTGAACGCTACGAAGATGCTCCCGGTCAGGTTTCACAGAAAGTTATCGCTGCTGCACAGGCAGAAAAAGACGATTGATAAGAATAGCCGAGGTGCGAAGCCCTCAAATTACGATATTCAATCCACATAAAAATCCCCGTGTACTTTTTATAGTACACGGGGATTGCTTTTGTAAAAATTATTCAATAATAAGTGACTCGCCTGTCATTTCTGCGGGCTTTTGTAGTTCCAAGATATCGAGCATTGTCGGTGCAATATCAGCAAGGCGTCCGCCTGCTTTAAGTTTTCTGCATTTGTCGTAACCGACAACACAGAAAGGTACGGGGTTGGTGGTATGAGCCGTAAACGGTGAGCCGTCAAAGTCGTACATTCTGTCGGCGTTGCCGTGGTCGGCTGTGATGATTGACACACCGCCCATTTCCTTTGTTGCGTCTGTGACCTTCTTAACACCCCAGTCAACTGCTTCGACAGCCTTAACAGCGGCTTCGAATATGCCTGTGTGTCCGACCATATCGCAGTTAGCAAAGTTGAGGATTACTACATCATATTTACCCGAGTTGATTGCGTCAACGCATTTTTCGGTAACTTCGTAAGCGCTCATATGGGGCTGCAAGTCGTAGGTTGCAACCTTCGGGGAAGATACAAGAATTCTGTCTTCGCCGTCAGACTGCTTTTCAACACCGCCGTTGAAGAAGAAAGTAACATGAGCGTATTTCTCGGTTTCGGCAATACGAAGTTGAGTTTTGCCGTTGTTTGCTAAATATTCGCCCAAAGTGTTTTCCAAACTTTGCGGTTTGAAAGCAACCGATACATTCGGCATAGTCGCGTCGTACTGTGTCATACATACATAGCAAAGAGGGAAGAAGCCGTTTTTGCGTTCAAATCCCGAAAAATCTTTGTCAACAAAAGTTCTTGTGATTTCCCTTGCTCTGTCGGGACGGAAGTTGTAGAAAACAACAGAGTCGTTTTCTTTTACTGTGTCACCGCCGTCAATAACAACGGGAACAACAAATTCATCCGTAACACCGTTGTCGTATGATTTTTGTACTGCGTCAACGGGGCAAGTTGCTTTTTCGCCCTCGCCGTAAACGATAGCGGAATATGCCTTTTCAACACGCTCCCAGCGGTTATCTCTGTCCATAGCGTAGTATCTGCCCATAACGGTAGCAATTTTACCTACGCCGATTTCTTCCATTTTGTCAACACATTCTTTGACAAAATCTTTACCGCTTGAGGGTGGAACATCACGACCATCTAAGAAAGCGTGAACATATACTTTAGAAAGTCCTTTGCGTTTTGCCATTTCAAGAATACCGTAGAGGTGGGTGTTGTGTGAGTGTACACCGCCGTCTGACAAAAGACCGAAAAGGTGAAGTGACGAGTTGTTGTTCAGTGCATTGTCCATAGCATTGTTTAAGGCTTCGTTTTCAAAGAAATCGCCGTCTTCGATAGACTTTGTAATTCTTGTTAACTCCTGATAAACAATGCGACCTGCACCGATGTTGGTGTGACCTACTTCGCTGTTACCCATCTGTCCGTCGGGAAGACCGACATCAAGTCCCGATGCACCGATAGCGGTCAACGGGTTTTCGTAAAAAATCTTGTCAAGGTAAGGAGTTTTGGCTTCGATAATCGCGTTGCCGTATTTCGGCGCAATACCGAAACCATCCATAATAATCAATGTAAGAGGTTTTTTTGCCATAATCATTCTCCGTATTAGCCGTTTGATGCGGCAGAAACGATAGCCGCAAATTTTTCTGCTACAAGTGAAGCACCGCCGATAAGTCCGCCGTCAACATCAACTTTTGAGAGCAGTTCTTTTGCATTACCGTCATTCATAGAACCGCCGTACTGGATAGTAACGCCTTCTGCGCATTTCTCACAGTAAAGTGAAGCGAGAACATTTCTGATGATTTTGCAAACTTCCTGTGCTTGGTCAGAGGTTGCTGTAAGTCCTGTACCGATAGCCCAAACAGGCTCGTAAGCAATGATGATGTTTTTAAGGTCTTCTGCTGTTACACCCATAAGGTCGATTTTTGTCTGCATTGAAACAACTTCTTCTGTGATACCTTGCTCACGCTGTTCCAAAAGTTCACCAACGCAAAGGATAACTTTAAGTCCTGCTGTCAAAGCAGCTTTTACTCTCTGGTTTACAGTTATATCTGTTTCGCCGAAATACTGTCTTCTCTCGCTGTGGCCGATGATAACATACTCTACGCCCATTTCTTTGAGCATATTTGCGCTGATTTCACCTGTGAAAGCACCTTTTTCAGCCCAGTGGCAGTTTTCTGCACCGATTTTAACATTAGTGCCTTTTGTAGTTTCAAGTGCTGTCTGCAAGTCAACGAAAGGTACACAAGCGATAACTTCGCAGTCTGCGTCTTTTACAAGCGGAGCGATTTCAGTAAGCAAAGTTTTTGCTTCACTCGGTGTTTTGTTCATTTTCCAGTTGCCGGCGATAACGGCTTTTCTGACTTCTTTGTTCATATTATTACCCTCTTTTTATATTATATTTATGTTTGACTATGCAAAAGGGCGGAAATATCCGCCCTTGGTCTTTATATAGAGATTATTTATCAGCGATTGCTGCGATACCGGGAAGAACTTTACCCTCGAGATATTCAAGAGAAGCACCGCCACCGGTTGAGATGTGGCTCATTTTGTCTGCAAAGCCGAGGTTGATAACAGCAGCAGCAGAGTCACCGCCACCGATGATAGTTGTAGCGTCGGTCTCGGCAAGAGCGCGAGCAACTGTGATAGTACCGCTTGCAAGGTCGGGATTCTCGGAAACGCCCATAGGTCCGTTCCATACAACGGTTTTAGCGGATTTAACAGCATTTGCATAAAGTTCTGCTGTTTTCGGTCCGATATCAAGTCCCATCATATCTGCGGGAATTTGTCCTGCATCGAAAACTTTTGTTTCGATAGGAGCGTCAATCGGGTCGGGAAATTCTTTTGTTGCTACCGAGTCAACGGGGAGCAAAAGAGTTTTTCCGAGTTTCTTTGCTTTTTCCATCATTTCGAGACAGTAGTCGAGTTTTGTTTCGTCAACAAGTGAGTTACCTACCTGTCTGCCCATAGCCTTTGAGAAGGTGTAAGCCATACCGCCGCCGATAATGAGTGTGTCGCATTTCTCAAGAAGGTTAGAGATAACATTGAGTTTGTCTGCAACCTTTGCACCGCCCAAAATAGCTACGAAAGGTCTAACGGGGTTTTCTACAGCGTTACCGAGATACTCGATTTCTTTCTGCATAAGATAGCCTACTGCAGTTTCTTTGATGTGGTCTGTAACGCCTACTGTTGAACAGTGAGCACGGTGAGCAGAACCGAAAGCATCCATAACGAATACATCAGCCAAAGATGCAAGTTCAGATGAGAATGGCTCTAAGTTCTTTGTTTCTTCAGCACGAAAACGAGTGTTTTGAAGAAGAACAACATCGCCGTCATTCATTTCTGCAACTGCTTTCTTTGCATTTTCGCCGACAACATTGTCATCATCAGCAAAAACAACTTCTTTGCCCAAAAGTTCTGAAAGTCTTGTTGCAACGGGCTTGAGTGAGAATTTTTCCTCGGGACCGTTCTTCGGTTTGCCGAGATGTGAACAAAGGATAAGTTTTCCTCCGTCGTTGATAATCTTTTTGATAGTGTCGAGAGCAGCGGTAATTCTGTTGTCGTTTGTGATAACGCCGTCTTTGAGCGGAACGTTAAAGTCACAGCGACAAAGTACCTTTTTGCCTTTGAAGTTGATGTCGTCAACAGTGTATTTGTTGAGTTTCATAAAAAATCTTCCTTTCTATGCGAATAGTAATTTGAAAAATATACCAAATTTCGACATTATAATTATATACAAAATATGATATGATTTCAATAGTCAAAACTTCTAATATTTTGTCTTTGTTCGCCTATAATTATATATTATTATCAAAATTTTTATTACCATTCATGGCGGTGCAGTTTTCCCTGTGTCAGTAAATCGGGATAATTCCACTGCCTAAGCGTTTCATATACCCCAACCGCTACGGAGTTTGAGAGGTTTAGTGAGCGTGCTTCGTCAATCATCGGAATACGAACACATCTGTCTTTATGTCTTAAAAGTAATTCTTCGTCAAGCCCTCTTGTTTCTTTGCCGAAAATCAGATATGCCTTGTCAGGATATACTATGTCGGAATGAATATGAAGTGCCTTTGTCGAGAAGAAAAAGTATTCAGCACCCTCGGTTTTTTCAAAAAATTCTTTTTGATTTTCGTAGTATGTTATGTCTAAATATTGCCAGTAATCAAGTCCCGCGCGCTTTAGGTGCTTGTCGTTTATCTCAAAGCCGAAAGGCTTTACAAGATGAAGCCTTGCACCGGTTGCTGCACAGGTACGCGCAATATTCCCCGTATTCTGCGGAATTTCCGGTTCAATCAGTACGATATTAAGTTCCATAAAAAATCACCTCAATATTTTATTTTAAATTGGTAATACTGTTATTGCAAGTCTTTTTTTAGGAGGTAGTGTTATGGCATCAAATGTAATGAGTGTAGTAAAGGGCGTAACTTTCGGAATGGCATCGGGCATTGTTGTCGGTTTTGTCGGAAAGAAAATGCTCGACGACGGCAAGTACGGGCTCAAAAGAAAAGCAAACCGTGCGATAGATACGATGGAAGACATCGCCGAAACAGCAAAATATATTTTCCGTTGAGAAAGGAAAAGGGCACTCAATTTCGAGTGCCTTTTTGCTTTCAGTTAATATTCAAGGTCGTTTTCGGTTTTTTCCTTGATAATTTCGTAGTAGTCTTCTAAAAGTTCTTTTGCGGTTTTTAGGTCGTGTTCAAGGTAATTTCCGCATTCTTTTTTCTTGCTGCCGGGGATTTCGCCCTCAAAGTCTTTGCAAAACTTTATTGCGTTTTTTATGAGTTCGACTGATGTTTTGTTGTCAAGTCCGCGTAATAGGATATAAAAACCCGTTCTGCATCCCATAGGTCCGAAATATACAACATTGTCGGAATATTCACTATTTCTTACATAGGTTGCAACAAGGTGTTCGATAGTGTGAAGTGCTTTTTGCGGAAGATAGGGGGGAGTGTTGGGCTTTACAAAACGCATATCAAATGTCACGATATCAGCGTCAATTCGCGAAATGTATAAACCTTTTTCGAGTTTGTCGTGGTCTATTTCAAAACTTTTTATCAGTTTCATTTAGGTCCTCCTAATATTTTTTCAGGCAGATATTCAGGTCAACTGCACCGTCTATACCGTCAACCTGTCCGTTTGTGTCGTACTGCCACATAGTAAAGAGGTAGTGCATACTCGGATATTCTTCATAATCTGCTATCCAAAAATCGTAATCTTGCAGCCTTTCAAGTTGATAGGTAAAGTACATCAGCGTTGTATTTGAGTATATCATCGAGCGGTAGCCCGCTTCGTTTATTGTATCACAAAAAGCGATTGCCATATCCGTAAGTTCGGTTTCTGTTACATAGTCGGTTCGAGCATTATCGCCTTCTATTGTTTCCCAGTCGAATGCTATCGGGTAATCGAGTTTTTTGCCGTTTAATTTTCTTACAATAAACCTTGCTTCGTCTTCTGCTTCGCTTACATCGGTAGCCTGTGAGAAAAAGTAAACGCCGACATCAAGTCCCGCTTTTTTTGCTTCTTCGTAGTATGTATCAAACTGCATATCGACAAAAAGCATACCTTCGTCGGAATAGTACCTTCCGCCGAGACGGAGCATTACATAATCTACACCGCTGTTTTTCACCGCTTCAAAGTCGATATCACCTTGATATTCCGAAAGGTCAATGCCCGTGCAAGATGCTTTTTTGCCGTCAATATAGTAGGCTTTGTATCCGTTTTCGTCGATTTTGAAGTTCTCGTTTTCGTAGGTGTTCTTTTTAGCACCTTGTATCGCACCTACTTCGATTTCGCCGAGTACGGGGTCGTCTACCGTGATTTTATCGCCCCGTTTGAAGATATCAGCGTTTTCTCCGCCTGATTTCATTCCTGTGAGAAGAACTACGGAGATAACGGCAAGAATAACTATAGCGATTATGACGATAAGTATTATTTTACGCTTTGTAAGTTTGCTTTTTGAATTATAGTGTCGTGCCTGTTTTCCGGAAGCCATACTTTCCTCCCTGTATCGCTTTATGTAAAAATAATACCACAAAAATGGTATAAAGTAAATAATCTTCACAATAAGTTCACTTTTACTTGAAAATCCGACAATCATAATGTATAATGAACTTATCTATTACTAAAAGGAGGAGTTTTGGCTTTATGCAGGTTCAAGGATACAAAAAGAAAACAAAAGCCGAACTTCTCAAGGCGATAGAAAACTGTGTTTCTATCAGCCAACTTTGTGCATTGGTTCAGCATGAACATATTGAAATAAGAATGAGATGTCAACAGGGGGCATCAAATATTCCTATGAAAAAACTCACGGCAAAGGATTTTATTCCCAACCGTTCTCCCCTTGAAAAAATGAAAGATGAGATAAGACAAATTGTAGAGAATCAAAGATAATTTTCGGAGGTTATTATGAAAAAAGTAATTTCTGTATTTCTTGCTATGATTATGGTAATATCTTTATGTGTATCGGCGGTTGTTTTTGCAACTGCCGAATCTGTTATTGAATACACTTTTTGCGGAACACATAAAGACGACAGCGGCTACGCCGAGGGAACATTAAGCTTTACGGCATCAACAAGCGGGACTTACTATCTTTACTGGGCGAATGATGAAAAAGCACTGGACGGATTTTTTGAGATAAGTTGTGCATCCTTGTCAAACGGCGAAAAAATGACCGTTTCTTTTGACAGGCAAACGGCAATTCCCGCAGGTGCAAAAAAGATTATCGCTTCAACCGCTTCATCAAGTGACAACGCAACAGTAGCAAATGCCGCAGGCGTTTACACTTTGCCGAAAAATAAGGCCTTTTCCCACAGCGAAAATGAAAAAGAGTATTCGTTTTCCGCTTTGTCGGATATTCATATTGACAGGCAGGGCGGAGGCTTTGACACTTACTATGTAAACTCCGAACCTAATTTTGAAAACGCTCTCAATAAATGCAAAGAGCATAATGTTGATTTCATCGTTTCTGCCGGCGACCAGATTTCGAATGCCTCGGGTGCTACGCTTGAATGGTTGACATATCAACAGATAATTGCCGATTCCGACTATACAAATCCGATTTATGAATCTATCGGCAACCACGAAACAAGATTTTCCAAATACACCGATTGCAGTGTTACCTGCGGACTTGAAGAATTTATGCTTGCAACAGGTCTTGACAAAAATGCCGAAAATGTTGAAAGCGGTACACCATACTTTGAATATACACAGGAGAGCACAGGCGACCACTTTATCTTTATGACACTTGAATTTGGTCCTGACCCTTCTCTTTATGATGACTTTTCCGATGAGCAAATTGCGTGGGTATCGGGATTATTAGAAAAATATGACGGTGACGGCCACAGAATTTTCCTAATTCAACATTCGCCGATTTACGGCTACGGCGCAGGCGACTACAACCCCGACCCCGCCTACGAAGGCTCAATAAGGCTCGAAAGTGAAGAGGGTGAAACATTTAAGAATAATACAGCATTTAAAAATCTTATCGAAAAGTACAAGGATGTCATTTGGCTTTCGGGACACACCCATGTTGATTTTTGCGACAATCTCAACTACAGCGATGAAAACGGCACTTCCTGTCATATGTTCCATATTCCTTCCTGTGCAAATACAACAAGGCTTACAACAGACGAAACAGGAAAGCATATTCTTGACCGTACTTTCTATGAAGACACAACCCAAGGTTATTTTACCGATGTATACGATGACGCTGTTGTTTTCACGGGAACTAACCTTTTCTATGACAAAGCCTATCCTCTGTACACCTACATAGTAGCAAACGGCGACACACCGACTCCCACCCCAACAGAGCCGACATCAGAAACCACCGAGCCAACTACAGAACCTACCACAGAAACCACACAGCAGATTATCTACGGTGATGTGGATATGAATACTATTGTAGAAATCGTAGACGCAACACTTATCCAGCGTCACCTTGCCCAAGTGATAACCCTTTCACAAGACCAGCAAATCAGGGCAAAAGTTGACGGCACATCAACCGTAAATATCACCGATGCAACCTATATCCAAAGATTCCTTGCAAAACTTATCGACAAGTTCCCCGTAGAAGAAATGCAAAGTCGAGAAAAGGAGATTGCCCAAACGGGAGCATCAGCCGAAGACCTTACAAAAACTCAGGAAAAAGCAAAAGGCTATCTTGATGCCTACTTCCAGTACGCGTCGTACAACGCTTTCTTGAATTTGAAAAAAGCATATATTGAATATGGCACTCTTGATGTGGCAACGCTTTCCGCTTCACAGATAAACACGGCAAATTCCGTTTTGATATCTGCAATAGAAAACTTCGATTCCCTGCACGAAAGAGTATGGGCAGATACCGTATACTTCAGCGATGTAAATTCTATGGGAAATGTCAGGGCATACAGTTTCAAAGAATCCGGAACATATATGGAGCCTTGGCCCGGACAAAAGGCTACCTATATGGCTACAAACTCTATGGGGCAGAATGTCTATGCAGTTACGCTGAATTTTTCAAAATACAAGAATGTGATTTTCTCCGACGGTGGCTCGTTGCAGACAGAAGATATCGCACTTGACGGAAAATCGGGCACAGTATATTATCCCGAAAATTCATCAAGTCCCTACACAGTCGGCAAGAGCATTTACAAGAAGATGTGGTATGAAGAAGTTGTCCCGATAAAAGACATCACAATATATTTTACAAATACTCAGGATTGGAGCAAAGTTAACTGCTACTACTGGACAGACAGCTCTTTGGGTAAATGGCCCGGGGATGCGATGGAATTTGTAAGGCTATCTTCTACAAACAAAGGCATATATAAAATGACCGTCCCCGAAAATGCAAAAGTAATCTTTAACGGCGGAAGCGGTGGCCCGCAGACGGTAGATATTTCGGATATAGCAGACGGCTACGGCTTCTACCCAACGGAAAAAGACACTTCCGGCAAGTGGAAAGTAACACAGTATATTTACGGATAAAAGTTCAAAACTAAAAGGCAGTCGCAAGACTGCCTTTTTCTATTTGCATATCATTTTGCCTTCGTGGTCGGTTGTGTATTCGCCATCGGGCAAAAGTTTTGAGATAGGCACTATTTCATACCCCTCACTTTTGATGTATTCGATGATAAGCGGGAGGGCGTCGGGCGTGTTTTTTGCGCCGTTGTGCATAAGGATAATTGAGCCTTCTTTGAGGTTTTTCTGTATTCTTGTGAGCATTTCCTGTGGCGTTGGGTCTTTCCAGTCAAGGCTGTCTATGTTCCACTGTACGCAGTACATAGAGCATAGGCCATTACAACATTCAACAAGGCTGTTGTTATATTCGCCGTACGGCGCACGAAAGAGTGTCGGACATTCTCCCGTGATTTTTTTAACACTTTCGTTGCAGTTTTCGATTTCTTTTTGTTGCTGTTCTTTTGACAGGTCATTCATATGCGGGTGAGTTGAACTGTGGTTGCCTACATCGTGACCGCTGTCAAATATTTTTTTGACAGAATCGGGGTATTTCGATACCCATTCTTCAACGAGGAAAAAGGTCGCTTTTACATCATATTTGTCGAGAATTTCGAGCAAAGTGTCTGTGTATTCGTTGCCCCATGCGGCGTCAAACGAGATTGAACAGACTTTCTCTTTTGTGTCAACACAGTATATTGGGATTTTCCTTTCTTCGCCCGCGGTTTGTACGACCTTTCCCGCAGTAGAGGAAAGTATTATTATCGCAAAAACCGAGATAAGAAAACAGCAGAATATGCTCAAAAGATTTTTCTTTGTGAGTGTGATTATTTTCATAAAAAAGCCCCCTGTCAAAAAATATGACAGAGGGTTTTGTTTTATTCATTATTCACAAGACCAGGTAACGCCGTCTTTCGTATCTTTGAGTACAATGTGCATTTCTTTGAGTTTATCGCGGATTTCGTCAGCCTTTGCCCAGTCTTTTTCCTGTCGAGCCTTTGTCCTTTGTTCGATAAGTTCTTCAATGAGTTTTTCGTCAACTTCTGCCGTTGCGCTTTGATTGGATTTTAACTCTTCTGCCTTTTTGATTAAATCAAGGGAAAGCACCTTATCAAAATCGTCAATAAGGGCGAGTTTGGTTTTTCCGTTAGTGTCCGCTTTGAGAACATCATAAACCGCGGTGATAGCAAGAGATGTGTTGAGGTCGTTGTCGAGTACCGAGATAAATTTCTGCTTGTATTCATCAAAAACTTTTTCGTCGATATCACCTTGAGAGTCTATCTTTGCAATTTTTGCAATAAGTTTTTGGTATGCACCTTGGGTGTTTTCAAGGTTTTCAAAAGAGAATGTAAGCGGTTTTCTGTAATGCGATTGCAGACAGAACATTCTGTAAGCAAGCGGGTCGTAGCCTTTTTCTTCTAAAAGAGAAACGGTGAGAAAATCGCCTTTCGACTTGCTCATCTTTCCGCGTCTGTCGAGCAGGTGAAGAACATGGAACCAGTAGTTGCACCATTTATGACCGAGAAACGCCTCACTTTGTGCGATTTCATTTGTATGGTGGGGGAAAGCGTTGTCAACACCGCCACAGTGGATATCGAGGTATTCTCCGAGGTGCTTTATCGAAATGGAAGAACATTCAATGTGCCAACCGGGATAGCCTAAACCGAACGGGCTTTCCCATTTGAGTTCCTGGGAGTCAAATTTTGACTTCGTAAACCAGAGAACAAAGTCGGTTTTGTTTCTTTTGTTTTCGTCTTCGCTGACATCTTCTCTGACGCCGACTTCGAGGTCGTCTTCGTTTTGATTTCCGAAAACATAGTAGTTATCAAGTTTTGATGTATCGAAATAGACATTTCCGCCTGCTTTGTAGGCATAACCCTTGTCGAGTAAAACGCTTACCATATTGATAAAATCGTCAATACAGTTCGTCGCAGGTTCAACAACATCGGGAGTTTTGATATTGAGTTTTGCACAATCTGAGAAGAAAGCATCGGTATAAAACTTTGCGATTTCAAGCACAGTTTTGTGTTCGCGCTTTGCACCGCTGAGCATTTTGTCCTCGCCTGTGTCGGCATCGGACGAAAGGTGTCCGACATCGGTAATGTTCATTACTCTTTTTACATCATAGCCCGAATAGCGAAGATGTTTTTCAAGCACGTCTTCCATAATATAGGTACGCAGATTTCCGATATGTGCATAATGATATACCGTAGGTCCGCAGGTATACATTCTGACTTTTCCCGCTTCATGTGGGACAAATTCCTGTTTTGAGTTTCCGAGAGTATTGTATATAATCATTTCTTGCTTTCCAACTCCTTCTTGATTTTGTCGATTTCAACCTGCATTTTGCACAACTCGAGTGCAACGGGGTCCGAATAATGTATCTGGTCGAGGTAGTCGAGTTTTTGACCGTTGAGTTTTACTATTCTTGCGGGAACGCCAACAGCAGTTGAGTCGGCGGGAACATCGTTGAGAACAACCGCACCGGCGGCAATTCGTGCGTTATCGCCGATTTTTACAGGACCTAAAATCTTTGCGCCCGAGCCGACAAGAACATTGTTGCCGAGTGTTGGATGTCGTTTGCCGTGTTCTTTACCCGTACCGCCCAAGGTTACTCCCTGATACAGAATACAGTTATCACCGATAATTGTCGTTTCGCCGATAACAACGCCCATACCGTGGTCAATAACAAAGCCGTTGCCAATCTGTGCGGCGGGGTGAATTTCAATCCCCGTTTTATGCCTTGCACGCTGGGAAAGATAGCGGGCAATAAATTTCATATTATGCTCGTAAAACCAATGGGCACGCCTGTATTTTCGAACAGCCTTGTAACCAGAATAAAGGGAAAAGACCTCGAATTTGTTTCGTGCCGCAGGGTCACGCTGCATTACTAATTCCAAATCACCTTTTAATGTTTTAAACATAAAATCACCTACAAAAAGAAAAACGACAATACGCCCCAAGGGACGACATTGCCGTGGTTCCACCCAAATTCAGCCGAAAAATTCGACTCTTTTTGCCTTTAACGCAGGCATACGGACAGAGATACTTAATTCCCCCTGCCGACTCACAGGTGCATTTCGCAGAAAAGACCTAAAACGAATTTCAGCATATATCGTTCTCTCTGATAGGGCTTTTGTTGTTACTTCTCCTGCTCAAAGTCGTTACATATAACAATATTATATACAGTTTTCGAAAAAATGCAACTATTATTTCTCGCTGATAAACTGTCTGTTGTCTACCATATATTTTATACCCGATACAACAGCAAATACGGCTGTTATCCAAATGAGTATATTTGATACTAAAATCAAAGTGATGTAAATTGATTCATTAGCAAAGATTAACGCTGCTCGATTAGAAATTTCAACAATATAGTAAATCGTGAACATAAGGTAGATAATTACAATAGCGGCAATTTGGCTGACGGTTTTGACCTTGCCCCACATATTTGAAGCAACTACCTGACCTTTTGACGAAGCAACAAGGCGGATAGAAGTGATTGCAAATTCTCTGAAAATGATGATAATTACCGGTACAGCCGAGCAAAGTCCCTGCTCGACAAAGCAGATAAGTACGGAAAGAACCATAATTTTGTCTGCGAGCGGGTCCAAAAACTTGCCGAAATCGGTGACAAGTCCGTCGCGCCTTGCGATTTTTCCGTCAAACATATCGGTAAGCGAAGCCGCACCGAAAAGCAGTCCCGCCACAAGATAGTGAAACGGAAAATTTATAAGAGTTGCGGCAATCAAAAATGGTACGAGAATTATTCTCAAAATTGTCAGTTTGTTTGGTAAGTTCATAGTATTCCTCAAATCATTTCGCCTGTCAAATCACAGTCAAGAAAATCTGTGATTTTTACATTTACAAAGTCGCCTTGTTTCGGTTTGTTCTCTGCGGTAAAGAAAACGCAGGGGTCAACCTCGGGAGCATCAAAAACACTTCTGCCGAAAAAACATTCTGCATATCTGTCGTAGCCTTCAACCAAAACTTCAAGAGTTTTTCCGACTTGGTTTTTGCAGAAGTTTTCCATAATGAGTGCCTGTTGTTCGCTGATGATTTTTGCTCGTTCGTTTTTCGTGTCTTCGTCAATCTGATTTTCCATTTCGCCCGCTTTTGTGTTTTCTTCCTGAGAGTATGCAAAGCAACCGAGACGTTCAAATTTCATTTCGTCAACGAATTCACAAAGCTCTTCAAAGTTTTCGTCGGTTTCACAGGGGAAGCCTGCGATAAGAGTTGTTCGAAGAACAACATCTTTGATTTCTTTTCTGATTTTTTGTATCAAGGAAGACAGAGATTTTTTGTCCCCTTTTCTGTTCATAAGAGAGAGAATTTCACCGTTGCAATGTTGCAAAGGCAGGTCAATATACTTGACGATTTTTTCTTCGTTTTTGATGGTGTCTATCAGTTCGTCCGTTATCCTGTCGGGGTAACAGTAGAGCAGTCGTATCCATTTGATTTTTTCTATTTTGCAAAGTTCTTTTAAGAGGGTAGGGAGCATCAACTTGCCGTAGATATCTTCGCCGTAGCGGGTGGGGTCCTGCGCGATGATGTTGAGTTCCTTAACACCGTTTTCAGCGAGGTTTTTTGCTTCCTCTACTATACTTTCGATTTTTCGTGAACGAAAACGCCCGCGAATAAGCGGAATGGCACAGTAGGTGCAACAGTTGTCGCATCCGTCGGCAACACGAAGATAAGCCCACGATTGCGGTGTTGACTGCACTCTTTTGCCGTCAAGGGGCAAAAGTTCTTTGTCGGGAAAACGCTCTGTTTTTTCGCCGTTTAGCGCTCTTTCTACAACATCACAGATGTTTTCGTTTTCGCCGATACCGATAACCGCATCAACTTCAGAAAGTTCTTTCATAATTTCGCTATTGTATCTTTGAGCAAGACAGCCTGTGACGACAATTGCTTTTATTTTGCCCTCTTTTTTAAGTTCTATCAGTTCAAGAATTTCATCAATACTTTCCTGCTTTGATGATTCAATAAAACCGCAGGTGTTTACAAGGGCAACATCACTCATTGCGGGGTCGGATTTCAGAGTATATCCGCCTTCTCTTAACTTGTGCATCATAATTTCTGCGTCAACTCGGTTTTTTGCACAGCCGAGCGACACAATTCCTACACTGTAATTCATCAGTAGTCCTCTGTATTTGCATATTCATTGAGCGTAGATTTTATGTCAGAATAGGAAAAACCCATTCTTTGTAGGGCAGAAACACATCGCCTGCGTGTTTTTTCATCGCTCAAATTTCTGTATTTTTTCTCAATAATTATTCTGATTTGTTCACGCTCGTCAATATCAAGAGATGACACAATTTCGTCGATAAGGTCTTTGTCAATACCTTTTTCGCGCAGTTTTTCCCTCACTCCGCGTAGGGACGAGTGCTTGATATTCACAAGGTCGTGCGAGAGCCTTGTTGCATAACTTTCGTCATTGATAAGAGAAAGTTCTTCAAGCCGTGAAACACATGATAAAACTGCCTCTTCGGAATAATCTTTCCTGAGTTTTTGTATAAGTTCTTTTTTGCTGTAATCACGAAAAGAAATAAGCCAAAGTGCCTTGTCCTTACACCGTTTGTTGTCGCTTTGAAGAACAACATCGTGTAGTTCTTCGTCGGTGATATCTTTGCCGACATCAAAACGGTTTGAAATCAGCACTTCACTGTCTAATTTAAAAGCGAACTCTCCGTCTATATATAGCGCAGAGAGTCCTTTTTTTCGTGGTTCTATAGATGTAATCGTCATCAGTCTTCAACTAAAATGTCGATTTTTGATGATGCTTTTGTATCGGCTTTCGGGGTTTGGGGTGCAATCGGAGTAGCTTTTGCGGGTTTTTTACTCTGGCGAGTCGTAAGTTTGTCAATGTTTTCCCAGAGTTTCTGCTCGATTTCATTTCTCAGTTCATCATTATTAGATAAAAGTTCTTTTACATTATCTCTGCCTTGACCGAGTCGTGTTTCACCGTAGTTAAACCATGCACCTGATTTTTGTACTATATCGGCTTTTACTGCGAGGTCGATAAGCTCGCCGACACGGGAAATTCCCTTGCCGTACATAATATCAAATTCAGCCTCTTTGAAAGGCGGAGCGATTTTATTTTTAACAACTTTTGCACGGGTGCGAGAGCCAATCATTTCACCGTTGACTTTGAGTGTTTCGATTCTGCGGATATCAATTCGAACAGAAGAATAGAACTTCAATGCACGACCGCCGGGTGTTACCTCGGGATTACCGTAAACAACGCCGACTTTCTCACGAAGCTGGTTGATAAAGATAGCGACGCAGTTGGATTTTGAGATAGCACCTGCAAGTTTTCTCAACGCTTGCGACATAAGTCTTGCCTGCAAGCCGACATGAGAGTCGCCCATTTCGCCTTCGATTTCCGCTTTGGGAACGAGGGCGGCAACAGAGTCGATAACGATAACATCAATCGCGCCGGAGCGAATAAGAGCCTCGGCAATTTCAAGTGCATCTTCGCCAGTGTCGGGTTGAGAAACCAAAAGTGAGTCAACATCTACGCCCAAAGCCGCAGCATAAACAGGGTCGAGTGCGTGCTCAACATCGATAAAGGCAACATTACCGCCGTCTTTCTGTCCTTCTGCGATACAGTGGAGAGAAAGGGTGGTTTTACCTGATGATTCAGGTCCGTAGATTTCTACGATTCTGCCGCGGGGAAGACCGCCGATACCGAGCGCGATATCAAGAGAAAGCGAGCCTGTCGAAACATGGCCGACATTGAGTGCCGAATCCTGACCGAGGCGCATAACCGCACCTTTACCGAATTGTTTTTCAATTTGTGATAACGCTGTTTCCAGTGCTTTGTTTTTATCAACTGCCATAATATGTTCTCCTAATTCATTTCAAAATATTTGCTGTAACTATATCAAGATTACTATGATATTTTACCATAGAAAAACAGAAAATTCAATAAAATTCGAACAAATTTTCGAATAAATTACAATATTGTAATTATAGCCTTTTGGCAATAATCGCACGCCGTAGGTCTTGGATATCCCTAAATACTTTGATGTCGTCAAATCCGTTTTGCAAAAGTAAATTTTTGACTGTGTCGCTTTGGTCGTCGTCAAATTCAAAGGCGATATAACCGCCGTGTTTGATTTTGTTTTTCCAGTTTTCGATGATACTGCGGTAAAAGAAAAGTCCGTCGTCACCGCCATCGAGTGCTATTTTAGGTTCGAAGGCAATTTCCTTTTGCAAAGTGTCTATGTTTGTCGTTTTGACATAGGGTGGGTTAGATACAAGAAGGTCAAAACATTCGTCGTCAAAACATGAAAAACAGGTGGTAATATCACCGAGTACGGCATTTATATTAACATCATTTTCTTCGCAATTTTTGTTAAGATACGAAAAGGCGATTTCGCTTTTTTCAACCGCAGAAACGGAAAAAGAGGGGAAAAGAGATTTCAGTGTAATTGCGATTATACCGCTACCCGAACAAAGGTCGATTACCTTTGCGCTTTTAGTTGATTTTAGCACATCAATACAGGCTTCTACAACTACTTCGGTGTCGTCGCGGGGGATAAGCACACCCTCACCAACAAAAAACTTTCTGCCCATAAATTCCCAGTAACCGAGAATATATTGTATCGGCTCACCCGATATTCTGCGAGAGGTAAACTCCTTAAGTTTTTCGATTTGGGAGTCGGTTGCTTTTTCATTGGTTAAAAGTCGAAGAGTTGTATTATCGAGCGAGAAAATCTCTTTTGCAAATTGCAGTGTATCAAAATCGGGGTTTTCAACACCGTTTTCCTGCATTGTTTTTTGTGCATTTTTTAATGCTTCTTTGACAGTCATTATTTAATTATATCCGAGCCGTCGTCGGGAATAACGGCTTTCATTGCGATAATTGCACAACTTATCATACCGTCTTCGGGTTCTTTGGTAGTAATCCTCTGAGCCCAAAGTCCGGGTGTGGCAAAAAATCTTGTTATCTTGTTGTCGTATTTTCCGCAGACTTTGATGAACTCATAACTGAGTCCTACCATAAGCGGAAGTAAAAGAAGTTTGAACACAGGTCGAAGGAAAGTAATTCCGAAAGGTTTTGCGGGAATAAACAGACCGACGAGAATGCCCATTAACAGAGCAACAACGAGGAAAGAAGTTCCGCAACGGGGATGAAAACGGCTTTGTTTTCTGACATTTTCGACCGTGAGTTCTTCGTTGTTTTCATAGCAGAAAATAGTTTTGTGTTCTGCTCCGTGATACATAAACACTCTTTTCATTTCTTCCATTCTTGAGCAAAGAATGATGTATACGAGGAAAATCGCGATTTTCAGTACACCCTCGAAAATAGACTGGAAGATGACAACTCCGTCAAGAGCGGGGAAGATAAGGCAAACAAGTTTGTAGAGATAAGTAGGTAAGAAGAAGAACAGAGCAACCGCAAGCAAAACGCCCAAAACGGTAGCAACTACCATAATGACTTTCATAAGGTTGTCGCCGAATTTTTCAGTCAGCCAAGTTTCGAGTTTAGAGGGTTCTTCTTCCTCGATTTCGCCTGCTTCAAGTGCTTTGTCGGCAGAGAGTTCGAGTGCTTTGTAACTTAGTTTCATTGAGTCGATAAGTCCTGCAATACCGCGGATAATCGGAATACGCCAAATCTTGCTTTTTGAAGAAAGGGTGTTGACCGAAATATCCTCGACATAAACGGCGTCTTCATCAAGACGACCGCAGACGGTGGTCTTTTTCGGACCGCGCATCATAATGCCTTCGATAAGAGCAGAACCTCCGATAGAAGTAATTTTATGTTGATTATCAGAAGAAGGTTTTGTCATTAGTTATTATCCTTTGCAATGTTTTGCGGGATTGCTTCAATAGGCGGTTCCTCGTCAAAAATCGAGTTTTCATTATATATCGGCAATCCTATTGTTACGGTTGTACCGACATCCACCGAACTGTCAATATTGAGATTACCTTTGTGGAGTTTGATAATCTCGTCAGCAACAGCAAGTCCGATGCCCGAACCGTTGATTTTCTGATTTGCTTTGAAGAATTTATCGGTAACTTTCGGCAAATCATCTTGGTTAATACCGCAGCCGTTGTCTGCGATAATTATTTTAATCATATTATCTTTGAAGTCGTGGTATACCTGTACACCGACCATACCGCCGACGGTTGTGTATTTCAACGCATTGTCAATAATGTTGATGAATACTTGTTTTAAGCGGTTTTTGTCGCCGTAAACCGGTGGCATTTCTTCGGGCTCATCATAGAGAAGGTGTTTGCCCTCCGATACAGCACGCTCTTTGAACATATAGACGGCTTCTTCAATTTCTGCAAGAATATCCATTCTTTCCATTTGCAGAGTAAGTCTGCCGGACTGGAGTTTCGAGAAATCGAGCAATTCTTCAACAAGGCCTGTGAGTCTTGAACTTTCCTTAACAATAACGGACATACCTTTTTCAAGGGTAATTCTGTCGGGTACACCGTACTGCATAGTTTCCGCCCAGCCCTTAATTGCCGTCAGCGGAGTACGAAGTTCGTGGGACACACGGGAGATAAAGTCGTTTTTAAGTTTTTCGTTTGCATCGAGTTCCTTTGCCATATCGTTGATAGAGTCGCAAAGGTCACCGATTTCGTCATCATACATTTTGGTAATCTGTGCATCAAAGTCGCCTTGAGCGATTTTCTTTGCGGTGTCGCTCATTTCACGAACGGGTTTGACGATGGAACGGATAAAGTAACTTCCCGAAAAGGCAACACAGGCGATGATGATAATACCGATAAGCGAAGCGACCAAAGCGGTCATAGTAACGGTGAAGTCGGCTTTCTCTAACGAAACGATATATCTTATCGCACCGACAGGAGTACCCTGAGGGTTTTTGATAATCTTCGTTTGAGCCATAACTTTTTCGCCCGATGAGAGTTTCCCCGTCCATTTTGCGGCGCCGTTTTCGTTTTCGAGTGCCTGTTCATAGTCGGGCATTTTCTCGGTTTCGTCAACTTCAAAGCCTGTAGATGTTACTGTAACTCTGCCGGACGCATTTATTACCTGCAGTTCAAGGCTGTCTTTGTACGGAAATTCCTCCAAAAAGGCCTCTGCCGTACTTTGAAAGTCTGCCGTGCTTTGGGATGTATAGTCATCGTATGTAGCCGAAAGTTCGTTTACTCTGGCGTTTAGTGTCTGCTCAACTGTGTTGTAGCACACCGACTGGGCGGCAACACAAAGACACACGACAAGCAGAATGATTACTGCAAGTACAACACCAAAGGTGTTTAATAGCCATCGTTTCGTAATACCTTTGAACACAGATGTGGTACCACTGAAAAAATCTTTTATTTTACTCACTGTTTATCACACAATCCAATAAAAATTATGTTTCCCATTTATAGCCGAGTCCCCATACGGTGACGATATATTTCGGGTTGCTGGGTTCGTCTTCGACTTTCATTCTCAGTCTGCGGATGTTAACATCAACGATTTTTTCTTCGCCGACATAAGCCTCGCTCCAAACATGGTTTAAGATGTCTGTTCTGTCAAGGGCAACACCCGGATTTGAGAAGAAGTATTCCATAATCTGGAATTCAACCTGAGTAAGTTCAATCATTTTTCCTGCTTTCATCAAAGCACGGTTGCGCAGATTGAGTGTGAAGATACCCGATTTGAGTTCTTCTTTGAAGTTGTTTTCCGCTCTCTGTTCAGCCAATGATACTCGTCTGTAAAGAGAGTCAACTCTTGCTGTGAGTTCACTGGGTGAGAACGGCTTTGTGATATAGTCATCAGCACCGAGCATAAGTCCTGTAACTTTGTCCATTTCCTGAGTTCTTGCGGAAAGCATAATTATACCGATACCGGCATTTTTGTTGCGCAGTTCTTTACAAACCTGCAAACCGTCGATACCCGGCATCATAATGTCGAGGATGGCAACATCAAAGTCACCGCCGTTTTCCTCATACTTTTGCAGAGCCATCTCTCCACAATCGGCTTCTACAACTTCGTAGCCTGCACGGCGAAGGTTGATAACCACAAAATCGCGGATAGCAGCCTCGTCTTCGCAAACAAGAATTTTTTTCATACAAAAACCTCCATTTGTATTTATTTTGTAACGAGCGAAAAGCCGTTTGTGACTTCGTCGCCCGAAATTGACAGATAGTTTTCATCGTCGGGGACAGAATAGGCATAGACATTTGAACCTGCTGCAGTAATTTCTGCATATCCAGTTGTCGATGATTCAAAATCGGATTTTGAAAAAGTTTTTATTTTCAAAAGTTCATATGTCGCCTTTTGGGTGTCGCCGACATATTCAAAAGCGTAAACAGTTGTTTCACGCTCTTTTTCGTCATACTGTGCAGTAATTGCGCCTAAGAGCCTGTCGGGTATATTTATCATATAGCCTTCATCGGCAACATACATGGCGTTTTTCTTTGTATATAAAGACATATTGTCAAAGTCGTATCCGCTCCACAAAATGCTCTTGATACTCTCTTTTGCCGAAGCTTCGGGGATAATCGGTATTTCAACACTTTCGTCGTTGTCGATATCTTTAGAGAGGATACTGTCGGTACGCTTTGTTAATCTGTGTCCCGAATATAAAAACAGCGGATTTTCAAGTGCTGAGTTTTTGTTAAGATAGATAATCTGGGTTGAAAGTACACCGTCGGAATCTGTCCCGTCGGCAACAGCACCGAAAATCTTGTCATTTAATCTGCAATATGAAACAGAAATGTATTTCGTTACTGAAGAATCAAGTTCGCAGGATGTATGTTCCGTTATCGTGTTGTCGGAAAAAGTAACCAACTTTGCCTTTGCGGGGGACTCGGCGGAAGACAAACAAAAGAGCAACAAATCGTTTTTTGAGTCTTTATTGAAATCACCTGTTACCATTGAAGAATATTCGCAGGGAGTGTCGTAAGAAACAACATAATCATCGGTGAATTTATAGATATAGAGAGCGTTCTTTGTTGATGTGCCGTCACCGATACCGACGAGAAGTTCCTTCTTTGTATCTCCGTCCAAATCACAAAACTCAATTCTGTCGATATCGCCGACAGGCAAAGTCTGACAGTCAACAACATTGTAGTCGTCATTATTTATGCTGATAAAAAGAATGTGGTTTTTTGAGTCTTTCAGCGTTTTGAAACAGGCGACAACCTTTGTAAAACCGTTATCAATATCGCAGTAGGTGACAGAGCTTTTGTTGCTTCCCGTTTTCGGATAAACAAGGCTGTAGCCATCTTCGGCGTTTGTTTTGATAAGTTCTTCGATTTTCGCTTCGCTTCCCGACGCTTTCGGCGGGCGCATAAAGTCAGTGGGGTTGAGGTTTAGCGAACAACTGCACAGGGAGAAAACGACAAAAAGAACAAGTAAAACTATTGAATACTTTTTCATTTTATCTCTCCTTACAGTAATTTTTTACGCCTTCTCGGCTTCAAGATATTTTATCTTTTTACCCTCATCGGAAAACATTTTTTCGTGTTCGGTCATAATGTTGCCTACAAAATCGCTGTGGTGCAAATCTCTTGTGATATAGGTGATTTTATATCCGCTTTGTTCAAAGTACAAAACGCTGTCTTCAAAAAGTTCATCATCGTCGGTCTTAAAACAAATTTTTGCGTCATCACAAAGAAATTCACGATATTTTATGAGTTTTCGAGGGAAAGTCAGTCTGCGTTTTTTGTGCTTTTCTCTGGGCCACGGGTTGCAGAAGTTGATGTACATTTTCGAGATGTTATCATCTTTTGAAATAAGTTTTTCGATGTTCTCTACATTGAATGCAACAAGGGCAATATTGCCTACCGTTTTGCCTTCTTCCGAAAAGCATTTTTCTATGTTGCGTCTGCCGACACCGAGCATATCGCTTTTGATGTCAACGGCGATGAAATTTGTATTCGGATTTTGCAAAGCCTTTTGTGCGACAAAGGAGCATTTTCCGCATCCGATTTCAAGTTCAATCGGGTTGTCGTTTTTGAAAAAAGTTTTCCATTTTCCGAAATAGTTCTCGGCATCTTTGACGAAGTAGGGACAAAGGTCCAGTTCGGGCTGCGCCCATTTCTTTTTGCGTATTCTCATAAAATTTCCCGAGTGTTTTCGGCACTTTGTCAACATCAAGGCACAAAAACACATTATATTGTTATATTTACTACAACATTATAACAAACTGTTGTGGTTTTTGCAATTGTTTTTTTACATTTATAAGGGTAAATTTTAAGTTTTTTTACAAATTTCGATAAATTTTGAGATATATTTGTCAAAATTCGGGAAAATCGCAACAAAAAAGACCTTAACCCCAAAAAATCAGGGATAAGGTCAAAAGTGCTTTTTATTATTTTGCGTTTGCATAGTCGCTTTGATATTCGGATATCAGAAATTCTACATCGGCAAATTTTTCGGACAATATATCACAAAGCGGTTTTATTACAACATTTTCGGTAGAAAAATGACCTGCGTCAACAGCACAGAACGAACGCTCTTTTGCAAAAATGAACTGGTGGTGTTTCAGTTCTCCCGTGACAAGGGCATCGAATTTGTACTTGCTTTGCAAAAATACCGCGTCCCCGCCGCCACCGGAAGATACGGCAACATTTTTTATGCTTTTGCAGTCGGTATATCGAACGGATTTGCTGTTTAGTTTACTTTTGACATATTCTGCAAAATCGTCACAGTTCATTTCTGTTTCGAGTTCACCGATACATAAAAAGTCATCGGGGAAAAGCTGCATATTTATAAGTTCCAAAGTCTTTGCCAATACTTCGTTAACTCCGATATTTGTTGCTTTATCAAGGTTTGTATGAAGACAAAGTGCAGAAATGTTGTTTTGGAGTAATCTCGCACAAACTGTGTCAAAATCAATACTTTTTTGAGCGTTAAAAATCACGGGATGGTGACTTATAATAAGGTCAACACCTTTTTCTTTTGCTTCATTTACGGTGTCGGGAGTGATGTCGAGTGACAAAAGTACCTTTTGAGTTTTTTTGTCGGGATTTCCGATATTAAGCCCCGAGTTATCCCATTCTTCCTGAGTGCAAAATGGTGCAAAAGTATCGCAATAATTCATTATGTCTTTTATGTATGTCATTTTATCACCGCTTCGATTTTTTCTATTGTTTTGTCTAGTGTTTTGTCGCCCAAAGCACGCTTTTTTAGGTGATTTACGGTAGAGCGCAGGAAGGCTTTCGAAAAGTCGTCATCGGTATCAAGTTTGCCGAAAAAAAGGTCAGAGTATTCATATTCTTTATCGTTGCCCGAAAAGTATACGCTCATCACGGTATAGTATTTTTTATCGGCATAGCAAGCCTTTTGACAGTCAATTTCAAAACCGTTGTTGTAAAGATACTCTGTTAGTTTTTCATACTTTGTCATCGGTTGAAGTACAAGGTGTTTGTTATGACTTTTTATCCATTTGCAGTCATCTAAAATTTTAGCAATAAGTTCTCCGCCCATACCTGCAATTACGATGTCGTCTGCTTCGTTTTCTTTGACATTTGTAAGTCCGTCTGACAGGCGTAAATCCACCTTGTCCGTTAATGAATATTTTTCCACACATTCTCTGCCGGAATTAAGTGGCAGTTCGTTTATATCGCAGGCAACTGCACTCTTGATTTTATTGTTGAGCAAAAGCCAAACAGGGAGCAAGGCGTGGTCTGTGCCGATATCCGCAAGGCGGCTGTCGTGTCGTACAAAATCCGCACACACAGACAACCGCCCGTCAAGTTCAAATATTCTCATTATTCAGCGATAAATTCGTTGATTTTTGTAACGAGTTCATCAGCATTTGCAGAATGCACTTCACACGCTTGTTCAATAGTTTCTCCGCGAGATGCGGGGCAACCGAGACAATGCATACCCATTTCAAAAAAGAATTTCGCAGTATCGGGATATTGGTCCAAAACATCGCCGATAATCATATTTTTATCAACCATAATAAAACCTCCGTTCTTTAGGTAACTTTATTGTACCACAAAAATATTATTTTTACAACAAAAAATATTACATAAAAAAAGAAAAAAGACACCCCGTTTCGGAGTGTCTGAGCAAATACTGATATATATCTATTATTCAGCGTCTGCCGAAGCCTCTGCTTCTTTTCTCTTTGCAAAGCAATCGCTGCAATAGTAGTCTTTGCCTTCCATCGGCTTGAAGGGGATAGTAGCCTCGCCGCCGCAATCAGCACAAACGGTAGTATGCATTTCACGATTGGCTCTGACTGCATTTTTGCGAGCAATTCTGCATTCTTTGCAGCGCTGGGGTTCGTTCTGGAAACCTTTTTCAGCATAGAATTCCTGCTCGCCGGCTGTAAATACAAATTCAGCCCCGCAATCTTTGCAAACCAGAGTTTTGTCTTCGTACATGGTGTGTACCTCACTTTGGAAATTTTTCGCCCCGTGACGGAGTTGCACCGCCAAAACTTTTCGGGACATATATCAACAAGGCAAAGCCTTGTTATTGACTGTTTTTGTTTGTTGATAACTTTCTGCGTATTCGTTGCATAGCGTTGTCAACAGACTTTTTGGAGATAGAAAGTTGCTTTGCAATTTCGCTATAAGACATAGAAGAAAGATAGAGTGAAATTACAGTAAATTCCATATCGGATAAACGGCCTTTAAATTGATTTATCAAACCTTTGACATATTCTTTTGTTTCGAGTACCTCGGACATATCAAGGGCGTTTATATCGCTGATGCTTTCAACCTGCTCACTAATCGGAACCAACAAATCGTTTGGAATAGCTTTTTTGTTTTGAGTTGTTTTGAGAAGATTTTTATATCTGTTTTCGATACAGAGCATAAGAAAGTTTTTGAAACTTGCGTTTCTCTTTTCGTCGTAACGCTTGCAGACAAAGTGCATTGTGATAAGACCTTCCTGCACCAAGTCGTTAATATCGTAGTCAAAAATGTATTTGCTGTACTTGTGAGCAAGGGAGTAAATGAGGTTTAAATACCTTGCAGACAAAACCTCAAACGCAATGCCGTCGCCGTCATTTACTTTTTTTGTAAGAGATAAATCATCGAGATGTCGATAGGCTTTCAAAGAATCCAAAAACAACACCCCACCATAAAGAATATATATTCAAGCATATAATAAACCAAAAAAATAGAAAAGTCAACTGTTTTTCTTTTATTTAGCAAAAAAAACACGAAAGATGATAAAAAGTTTTGTGCAAAACTTACAATATTATGTAGAAATTTTCTACTTTGTGTCGATATAGGTGGTGTGGTAAGATATATAAGTAAAGTATTTTTGAAAGGTACAGAAATTATGGTAGTAAAATGTAAGAGCCTCGGGCTTATGGGAATGGATAGTTTTCTGATAGAAGTTGAAGCGGATTTATCCCGCTCGCTTCCCGCGTTTGATATTGTCGGTTTGCCCGATACCGCGGTAAAAGAAAGCCGCGACCGTGTTCGCTCGGCTATAAAAAACTGCGGTTTTGAATTTCCGTCAAGCAGGGTGGTAATAAATCTTGCTCCTGCGGATATAAAAAAGGAAGGGCCTATTTACGATTTACCGATATTGGTTGCAATTCTCAAAGCGTCAAAACAGATTTTGTCACAAACAGATGACTGCGCTTTTGTCGGTGAACTTTCGCTGTCGGGTGATGTAAGGAGAATCAACGGTGTTCTTCCTATGGCGATAAAAGCAAAAGAAGAAGGCATAAAACGCCTTTTCGTACCTTTTGATAATGCCTGTGAAGGTGCCGTAGTCAAGGGCATTGACATATATCCCGTAAAAAATGTTTTTGAACTTATCGACCACCTGACAGAAAGACAGTTGATAACACCTGCGACTTATGTGGAAAATATCGAAAACGATAATCTTTCCATACTCGATTTTTCTCAGGTGAAAGGGCAGTTGGAAGCGAAAAGAGCATTAGAAATAGCCGCAGCCGGCGGTCATAATGTTCTTCTTATCGGCTCACCGGGTGCAGGAAAAAGTATGCTCGCAAAACGAGTCGTTACGATATTGCCCGAGATGACCTTTGACGAAACAATCGAAACCACAAAGATACATTCAATAGCGGGTATTTTGCCCGACGGTCACAGTTTGGTTAGGCAGAGACCTTTTCGAAGTCCGCACCATACGGTATCGAATGTCGGACTTTCGGGCGGTGGGGTAGTTCCGAAGCCGGGTGAGATTTCTCTTGCTCACAACGGCGTTTTGTTTTTAGACGAATTGCCCGAGTTTTCCCGTTCAAGTCTTGAGGTTTTAAGACAACCGCTTGAAGATTCAAAGGTGACCATTTCGCGTGCCTATGGTTCATATTCATATCCCGCTTCATTTATGCTTATCGCAGCGATGAATCCCTGCCCCTGCGGCTATTATAATCATCCGACAAGAGAATGCACCTGCAACCAGATGGCGGTTAACAGGTATCTGAACAGAGTGTCGGGACCTTTGCTTGACAGAATAGATATCCATATCGAAGTACCGCCTGTAGATTACGATGAACTTACATCAAAAGACGGTGAGGAAACATCAGAGCAAATCAGAAAAAGAGTGAATGCGGCACGAAAGTTGCAACTTGAAAGATACAAAGGTACAGGCATAACTTCAAACGCAAGAATGACGCCTGAACAGTTTGAAAAATACTGTCATCTTGATGATAGTGCAAACAATTTGCTTAAAAGAGTTTTCGACACCTTGTCGCTGACAGCACGAGCATACGACAGAATACTCAAAGTTGCACGCACAATAGCCGATATCGAACAAAGCGAAACTATCGGTTCACAGCATATCAGCGAAGCAATCCAGTACAGAACACTCGACAGAAAATATTGGGG
>JAGHTC010000074.1 GCA_018065465.1 Candidatus Ruminococcus equi | reverse complement strand
TTTTGCAACCTTGATACCGTCGCCGTCATAGAATGTCCAATCGAGCATGTACTCGCCGGGTGCATATTCATTTGCTGCGAGTTTCATGTCGGGTGTGAGTGTATCCTCAGTCCAGTGTTCTACGCCATTAAGTAAACCTACGAGGTAGAAACCGTCTGTAAGTTCGCCGGGTGTTGAAGTTTCAGTTTCTTCTGTTGTTGTGGGGATAGGAGCATAAGGTCCCCATGTCTGTGATGAAACATAGTACATATTGTTCTCATCAACAGGAACAGTAAGGCTGTCTGTCTGCTTGTCAACATTTGTCCATTCTTCGTCCGGATACTCACCGCTTGTGAGTCGGCCAAAGAGCATACCAATGTTTCCTTCAGGGATTTCGAATGAGTAAATTCCGTCATCAACCTGTGTCATCAAAGAGGTTGTTGCAGGAGTTACACCGTCCCATGAATGAGCAAAGAAGCTCTGACCTTCTGAAAGTGGCCAATCGCTGCCGTTTACATTGAGGTAAACAGTAATGCCTGTGGGTACGGGCTCTGTTGTAGGCTCAGTTGTCGGTTCTTGGATTGTGTAAGTCTGTCCGATACCCATTGCAATTGCTTCCTGATAACGGGCAATGTACTTTTGAATCCATGTTGCGTCGTAGATAGCGATATCATCGTCTTTATCTACATCGGCGGAAAGGAAACGAGCAAGGTCGGTTGCCTTGTCAATTTCATAACCGCTTGCACGAGCGATGGACTTCTGAATAAATGTGGCGTCATAAACTGCTACATCTTCATTTCTGTCGGCATCGCCGAGTACATAGGTGTTGTCATCCAATGCCGCTGAACTTGTAAACATAGTGATGGAAAACATTGAAATAACCATCATTATTACAAGTACTACGCTGGTGGCTTGTCTGAGTTTTTTCATAAAATATCCTCCGTTTCATTTAACTTAATGCATACTCATAAGAGTATACACTACGCTATTGATAACATTATATTACAAAAATGTCTTTTTTTCAATATATTTTGGTTACAAATAGAATAACTGTGCATAGAAAATAGGTGCTTCTTTTTAGTTATAATGCACAAAAAGAAATTTAGCCCTAATATTTTGCAACAAAAATACGGCAGTAATTCTACTGCCGTAAAGTCATATCATTTGTAGTTTTCGTTTTGCTCTGTTTCACTTGAAGACTTAGTATTTATCTCATTTTCGACAACATCAATGATAATGCCGTTGTCTGCTTTTTTCTCCCGTTGGGGACATTCTTCGGGGAATTTGTACGGTCTTTCGTTTTCCACAATATCACTCCTTTTTGGTAGTGTGGGAAAAATTTGCCCGAAAATACAAAAAAGCCGTACCAAACGGTACGGCAATTTTTAGCAAATAATAAATTATTTGAGTTCGACTTCTGCGCCTGCTTCTTCGAGTTTTGCTTTGAGAGCTTCTGCGTCGTCTTTGGAAACTGCTTCTTTAACGGGCTTCGGAGCCTCGTCAACGAGAGCCTTTGCTTCTTTAAGTCCAAGACCTGTAACTTCTCTTACAGCCTTGATAACAGCAATCTTGTTGCCGCCAGCGGACTTCAAGATTACGTCAAACTCAGATTTCTCTTCAGCAGCAGCACCTGCATCAGCAGCAGGACCTGCAACTGCAACTGCAGCAGCAGCGGATACACCAAATTCATCCTCAACAGCGTGTACGAGTTCGGAAAGTTCCAAAACTGTGAGGCCTTTTAATTCTTCAATAATAGCAGTAATTTTTTCAGATGCCATTTTAATTTACCTCCTAATATAGGGCTTTGCCCTGTTGTAATTGTTTTTAATAAATTTTACCGAATACTAACTGAAAATTATTCAGCGGGCTCTTCGGCGGGAGCCTCTTGGGCTTTTGCTTCCTCTGCGGGAGCATCAGCTACGGGTTCTTCAGCCTTTGCTTCCTCAGCGGGAGCTTCAGCTGCGGGTTCTTCGGCCTTTGCTTCCTCTGCGGGAGCTTCTTCGGCCTTTTCTGCGGGTTCACAAGCCTCTACGCCACCCTTGTCAACAATAGCCTGAATAGCTCTTGCAAAAGATGCGATAGGAGCCTGGAAAGCACCGAGAACATTTGCGAGAAGGACTTCTCTTGAGGGCAACTTGGACAGGCTGATAATAGTAGCTAAATCAACTACTTCGCCGTCAAGATAACCGCCCTTGACTTCAAAAGTCTTGTTTTTGTCTGCAAAACCGCAAAGAATTCTTGCAGCAGCGGTATAATCCTCTTTGGATGTTGCCAAAGCAGTTGTACCGGATAAAGTTGACTGTAAATCTGTCAAGTTTGCTTCTTCAAAAGCACGAGATAACAAAGTGTTCTTTACTACCGAGTAATCGACACCGGCTTCGCGCAAATCTTTACGCAATTTTGTGTCATCGGCAACATTGATACCTTTGTAGTCAACAAGTACGCCTGTGCAGGAATCTTTGAGTCTTTCTGCTAAAGCAGCGACCAAAGCCTTCTTTTCTTCTAAAACCTTTACACTTGGCAATTCGTTTCACCTCCGTAATTTTGATAACTTTTTTCAAAGTTACGCGGTTCAAAAAAACAGCCTCTCCTTTGCGAGGAGAGGCGACAAATACAAAATAAACAAAGTTTAGTTGTAGTTGCTTCTTCCTCGGCAGGCGGGAAAACCCATTATATCTTACGACACCTGCTGTCTTTAGAACAGCGATTTATATATTATGCTTTATGCGTAATATCTGATTAGTTACCGAACTTTGAGGGGCTGATTCTTACAGACGGGCCCATTGTTGAAGTTACGGCACAACTCTTGATGTACTGACCTTTTGCGGCAGCAGGCTTAGCCTTAACGATAGCACCCATAAGTGTATCAAAGTTTTCCTGCAATTTCTCAGCACCGAAAGATGCCTTGCCGATCGGGCAGTGGATGATGTTGGTTTTGTCAAGACGGTACTCAATCTTACCTGCTTTGGCTTCTTTAACAGCCTTGCCGATATCGGGAGTAACTGTACCTGCCTTGGGGTTAGGCATAAGACCGCGAGGTCCCAAGATTTTACCGAGTCTGCCGACAAGTCCCATACAATCGGGAGTTGTGATAAGAACATCGAAATCCATCCAACCTTCGGACTGGATTTTCTGTGTCATATCCTCAGCACCGACAAAATCAGCACCTGCCTCTTTTGCTTCTGCCTCTTTGTCAGACTTACAAATAGCAAGAACTCTGACATTTTTACCTGTACCGTTGGGGAGAACGATAGCGCCTCTGACCTGCTGGTCAGCGTGACGGGAGTCAACGCCCAACTTTACATGAAGTTCAATAGTTTCATCGAACTTGGCTGTTGCTGTTTTGATTACAGTTTCGATAGCCTCGCTCGGTTCATATAATTTTGTTTTGTCGATAAGTTTTGCACTATCAACATATTTTTTACCGTGTTTCATTTGTTTTCCTCCATTATTAGGTGGTTAAGCGGAAATTTCCTCCCACCCGGATAAATTATCAGTCAGTAACCTCGATGCCCATACTTCTTGCAGTACCCATAATCATAGTGGTAGCTGTTTCGATGTTGGCAGCGTTGAGGTCTTTCATCTTCTGCTCTGCAATCTTAGCACACTGTTCTCTTGTAATTTTTGCGACTTTCTTCTTGTTGGGTTCTCCGGAAGCCTTTTCGATATTACAAGCCTTTTTGATAAGTACAGCAGCAGGCGGTGTCTTCGTAATAAAAGTGAAAGAACGGTCTGCGTAAACTGTGATGACAACAGGGATGATAAGTCCGATGTCGTTTTTTGTACGTTCGTTAAACTCTTTTGTAAAGCTAACGATGTTAACGCCGTGCTGACCGAGAGCCGGTCCGACAGGCGGTGCCGGAGTTGCTTTTCCGGCCGGAATCTGTAACTTGATAAGTCCGGTTACTTTTTGAGCCATTATATTTTCCTCCTAAATTCGTGGTGTATGGCGGAGTATTACTCCTCCCACAAGGGACATACGCCCCTCATATAAAAAGCAATATGCTTAATATACGGTTAATCTTCAAGCATTTCTGCCTGATTGAGTTCGAGTTCAACGGGAGTTTCCCTGCCGAACATCGAAATTGTGACTTTGACATAATTTTTGTCAATGTCGAGTTCGTCAACGATACCGACAAAGTCTTCAAGCGGACCGTCGATAATGCGAACCTGGTCGCCGACATTATATTTAACCTCGACAACTCGTTTTTCAACGCCCATTTTGTAAACCTCGGCTTCTGAAAGCGGAACAGGTTTTGAGGACGGACCGACAAATCCGGTACAGCCGCG
>JAGHTC010000022.1 GCA_018065465.1 Candidatus Ruminococcus equi | reverse complement strand
ATTAAGCGTTAGAAAATAAGCGTGAAAAAGACGAAATCATCTTTTGATATGTATTTCTAAGTCACCTCGACCAATAGGCAAGCCTAATGGCTTGCTTATTTTTTTGGTGACGGGATTCGAAAGGTCGTAAAGAAAACAGTCCAGTGGACTGTTTTTAGCCCGTGGCGCTGATAAAGCGTTAGATAAGCAGCGTACAAAAGACGAAATCAACTTTTGAAAAGTATTTCGAAGTCACCTCGACCAATAGGCAAGCCGAAAGGCTTGCTTATTTTTTTGGTGACGGGATTCGAAAGGGCGTAAAGAAAACAGTCCAGTGGACTGTTTTTAGTCCGTGGCGCTGATAAAGAGATATGTAAATTCAGAAAATTATATTTAAATGAGTGTAACTTTGCGGTTACACTCTTTTTTATGTTTATTTTTAAAAATATTATAATTTTTTTGATTTTTAAATATTTCTGTCCAAATCTTGTCACAGTGTCTTTGTTATACTTTAGCCACAGTCAAGAGACTAACCCGAAAAATTATTATTTGTGAGGAGAAATAGATATGAAAAAGACAATGACAAGAGTAATCGCAACGGTTCTTTCAGCAATAACAATGTTCTCAGTAGCAGCAGTCTCATTATCAACAGCAGGTGCTGCCGAAGTAAATCAAATCGGAGCATCGGCTTCAGTCGGGGATACAATTCAAATCAGTTCAAATAATGCACTTAGAACAAGCATAACTCCGAGTGAAACAGTATCAAAGGTTGTTGACTATATCTTAGAGGCAACAAACACAAAGGGCAGAGCAATTCTTCCCTGGGGTGTCGGTAAAATTGTCGGATTTATTTTCGGCGAGACCGAAGGCAAAGATTCAATGGAAGAAGTACTAAAGAAAATTGACGAAGTATCTCAAAAGATGGATGACTACCATAGCGAAGAGATGGAAAAGCTTGAACAAATCTCATCTAAATTAGATATTCAAAGATTTGTTGATATGTATGAAAAAATTGAAAGTATGAACACTACAATAATTAACACAATCCGTTCACAAGAGGGTTCAATCAGTGAGCAGCCAGACCAGAAAACAATTGACGCTTTCAAAGAAATTTTGAAGACCGTTTCAGGAACAAGCTTTGCGGAACTTCAGTCAGACCTTAATAACTTCTATACAAAAATTAAAGATAAAGGACAGACAGAGGGCTTTTCAAATTATGTAAATTACCTTTTCCAGCAGGCAGACAAAGGCGCAACATTTAACGAAAATGCAGATTATTACCAGGTAGCAAACACAGCAAAAAGCGAACTTTCAAAAATGCTCGTTATCGCAGGTCAGTATGCAATGAATATCAACGCTCTCAAGAAAATGGACTACGAGATTGATGTCTTTGAAAAAAGGGCAACAGAAGCAAGCAAAGCCGGTACAGAAGGTTATATGGATTCAACACTCGGTACTTTGAAAGATATATGTGACCAGTACGAAACAACCTGTGAACAGATAGACAATATGTTGCAGTCAGAGTTAACAGTAGACGATGTGACAAAAGGCTTCATATCAACTTCGAAAGCATGGGAAGTTGCAAGCGCAGAAATGAAAGCAGGTCATGATGTTACATTAACACTTAAAGAAGATTGGAACGCAGACCTTAATGACGGACTTTCAACTAATATAAAAATGGCAAGTCCTGAAAACAAAGGCTTCACAAGTGACGGTGGCCTCTATGTAGTAAACGGTGGCAAAATGACAGTTGACCTCAACGGCCACAAAATCAATATGACAGATAAAAGCAGTGCAAAAATATTCACCTTGGCAGATAAAGCAAAGTTAGTAGTAGAAAACGGCATTATTGAAAACGGCAGCTACGGTGTCTATGGTAAGACAGACGGCGACGGTGCCTCTGAAAATGTTGAAATTACAAATACAATTATGAACAGCTTCACAAACGGCGCTGTATATATGGACGGATACCAGAAGAATAGCCTGAAAATGTACAACTGCAAAGTTCGCGACACCAAAAACGGTACAGCCGTATCAGCAAAGTACAAAGTAATGTACGATATAGAGCATTGTACATTTGAAGATAACAAATCAACCGGAAACGGTGGAGCATTCTCAGCAACTATGGACTATGTAGACGGTATTATCAGAGATTGTAAATTCAAAGGCAACAGTGCTAAAAACGGTGGTGCAGTAGCATCCGTAAAAACTATCGATAACTGCACATTCGAAGGAAACACAGCCGAAAATTTAGGTGGTGCTCTCTACTATGTTTGTAAATCAATAAAGAACTGCACATTCATAAATAATAGGACTAACGGCGACGGCGGTGCTGTATGGCACCAGGACGATATTTCAAATTGCGAGTTTATCGGAAATAAGGCAAATGGCAACGGCGGTGGCTTGTATGTACCTTCCAGAAACAACAAGGTAACAGGTTGTACTTTCGAGTCAAATAAGGCAAATAAGGGTGGCGCTGTTTACTTCGAAATTGATGATAACACAGTCGAAGGCTGTACTTTCAATTACAACCATGCAGACAGTAACGGCGGTGCAATTAACTACAATGGTGATGACGGCACAGAATATGTAAGAAACAGCACCTTCAACGGCAACGATTCAGGACACAACGGCGGAGCAATTTACACACCTGACCACACAGATGTAAATATCTATGACAGCACATTCACAAATAACCACGCAAGTAAAGACGGAGGTGCTTTGTACCTCGGTATCGTAAATACAACTAACCACTCTCTCCACAGAGCAACACTTACAAACAACGAAGCAGGCGACAGAGGCGGAGCAATCTACGGCCACTCAACATGGCAGTCAACAGGTTCAGTTAATCTCCACGGTGTGATTATACTAAAAGACAACCACAAGACTAACGGCACAAAAGACAACTTCTACGGCTCTAAGACAAACTGTGGACTCTGGTCTAACAAAGCAAAACTTGTTAAGTGTGGCGATTTTGATAAAGATAACTCAATAATCGAATAAATTCAAGAATAGGCTTATCAAAAATTAGCACTCATCGAAAGGTGAGTGCTTTTTTGTATCTAAATCCAGATAATATATTGAAAATCAATTGAAATTTACAAAAAATGTATAC
>JAGHTC010000013.1 GCA_018065465.1 Candidatus Ruminococcus equi | reverse complement strand
GTCTTGATATACTCGGAATAATCAATAACTTTACTGCTTGATTTTGACTTTGTTTGGATAGAAATCCTGCCAATTGTACCAATATAATTCAAGGTAAAATCAGGATTTACTGCCATATATTCCTCGAAGTTTCGCTTTGTAGGCAGTTCGCCGTCACAGAATGTAAAGCATTCATGCTCTGCTTGTCTAATAAACCTTACTCCTGTTTCTTTGTCTTTGAGATAGACATAAACTTTTTTGTTTCCTTTGACTAAATTTTTGATAGTTTTTTCCATAATAAAAATCCTCTCTTTATTTTTTACCTAAAAAGAGGATAAGAAAACACCCATCGTTTCCGATAGGTGTCAAATTTGATATTCACCCATCGGTCAAGCATTAGCACCTTACAAACGCAGGTTGCTGTGCGGTCAACGAGCTTGTCTCTCACGCACTCTTTATAGGTTATTTTTATTATATACTACATTTTTCTTTTGTCAACTGTAAATCAAAACTTCATTACAAGTCCTACCCTCAACGCGTGTAATTTTTCTTTGAGTTCTTCTTTCATAATCGAATATGCTTTTTCTTTTGTACAATGTCCTGTACAGACAAAGTCAACACCGGTATTGTTGATTTCTTGTGCAACTTTTTTTACTTCATCTACTGATTTGTTGAACAAATGAAAACCGCCGATGATTGCATATATATGCTTATCCGGGAAAGTTTTTTGGACTTCGTTTATGATATTTACTGCACCGCCATGAGAGCAACAGTTAATTATCACAAGTCCTTTATCGGTATCAAGCACTAAACTTTGCTCGTGGGAAAAATCGTCCGGAATCCATCCCTTTTGAGTTTTCTTGAACATCATTTCTCTTTTGCCGATGTTTTCAAGTCCTTCTGTCTTATGTGGAATAAGGTATGCCCCATCAAATAACTTGTAATCATCTTTGACGATTTCAATTCTGTCTTTGTATTCGGTCATAACATTTTTGGGGATACCGATATATTTTTTAAAGAAAAATTTCTTTGCGTAGCAGTTGTCTTCTGTTGTTTCTCTGACGTAGAACTTCGCCTTTGAATTTTCTTCGAAAAATCTCGGCATACCGTTTGCATGGTCATAGTGGGCATGGCTGAGTGTTGCAAAGTCGACATCAGTGGCAGAAAAACCGAGTTTTTTCATATTTTCTGCAAATAAATCTGATGCGCCGACATCACATAAAATCTTTTTATCCCTGTATTCAGCGAGAATAGATAGTCCCCACTCCCCCTTGATATCATCACTTGGTGTGTTATCTACTATAACAGTAAGTTTCGTTTTCATTTTCCCTCCGCAAATTAAGGCAAAATTATATCGGGTGTGTTCATCAAAGCTCTGCCGTCTTCGATAAATTCAATATCATTTTCTTTTAATTGTTTTATTAATGCACTATAATAAATATCACTCGAAAAGCCTTGCTGTAAAGTAATAATATTTCTGTCTTTTTCCGCTAACTTAATTGCAAAGTAGGGGTATCTTTTTATTGCAGTATTTACTGCTTTTTCAAGTATATTCGGATTTATTTCATATTTGAGAGTTACTTCTACTCTTATACCAAACGGCATTTCATTAGAACAGATATAAAACATTGGGTCATAATAGTGCATTCTGCATTTCCTCTTTGATTTTTTCTGTATTATATCACAACAATATATTATAAACAACCCACAGTATCACTGATACTGTGGGTTGTAGCAATTTATCTATAATATTTATTCGTCTACAGATTCTGCATTTACATTATCTTTTTTATCTTTACCTGAAAGCATAACATTTACGATAATGCCTAAAATCAATGCGCAAGCTACAGCAGTGATTGTGATATTACCGAATGTAAGAATCAAACCACCGATACCTGCGATAAGGATAACAGATGCTGTAAAGAGGTTTCTGTTTTCATCAAGATTGACTTTCTGGAGCATTTTAAGACCGGAAACAGCGATAAAGCCGTACAAAGCGATACATACGCCGCCCATTACACAGTTCGGAATTGTTGACAAGAAAGCAACAAAAGGTGTGATAAACGAAATCAAAATTGCTTCAATTGCTGTTGCAAAGATAGTAATAGTAGAAGCGTTTTTAGTAATTGCTACACAGCCTACGGATTCGCCGTATGTTGTATTGGGACAACCTCCGAAGAAAGCGCCAACCATTGAACCGACACCATCACCGAGCAAAGTTCTGTGAAGTCCGGGGCCGACATCAGCTTTACTTTCTTTCTCCTCTTTTGTCGGAACATGAAGTAAATCTTTTTCAATAATACTGGAAAGATTTCTGTGGTCAGCAACGTGCTCTGCAAATACAACGAGTGCAACAGGGATATATGCAACTGCAACAGTTCCGAAATAAGCGGGTGTAAGTTCACCGATAGAGCCAAAAGCCTTAACAAAAGTGAAATCAGGAACAGAAATGAATGATGAGAAAGTTATTTCTTTGAATGTATTTGTTAATGCGGAATAATCAATTACCATTAAAGCAGGATTATTTGTAAGTAAACCGATTACATAGAATATTGAACAAGCAACATATCCGGCAAGGATTCCTATAATAAATGGTATCATCTTACCCATTTTCTTACCATAAACCGAACAAAGCATTACAACAAAGAGAGTAATGATACCACAGATTATTGCGACATAAGGCGAGCCCGGTTTTGTTGAAAGTGATAAACTGCCGTCTTCGTTTTGAGCAACTGTAATACTCTCATTTATTGTGCCGTCATCATTTAATACAGCGTAAGACTTCGGTCCTTCGATACCGAGCATTGCAACATAATCGGTATCAGCATCATAAGCAGTATATTCTTCATTTACTTCAACAACAGCATAATCATCGGGATTAAGAGTTTGTGTATAACTCGGAGTCTGCAAATCGCCGATAGCGTTGCCGGCAAGAGATAAGCCGATAATAGCAACAACCGGTCCGATAACAACAGCAGGCATCAACTTATTTATCCATTTAGCTCCGACAAACTTGATAATGATAGCAATAACTACATAAACAAGTCCCGCTAAAATTGCACCGATAATAAGTCCTACATAGCCAAGTCCGACTGTAGCCGCTCCAGCAAAAGCAGTAGCCATTGAACCGAGAAAAGCAAATGAAGAGCCTAAGAATACAGGGCTTTTTGCAAGTGTGAAGCCAATATAAACAAGTGTTCCGACACCTGCGCCGAACAATGCAGCGGATGTACTCATACCGTTTCCTACTATCATAGGAACAGCGATAGTAGCCGCCATAATTGCAAGCAACTGTTGGAAAGCGAAAATAATCAGTTTTCCGAAAGTAGGCTTGTCTTTGATGTTATAAACCATTTTCATAATAGATTTCCCCCTCTAAAAATATAAAAATAAGTCTTGTCCGTAATACAGACAAGACTTATGATATAACACACCATTAACCTAATCATATATGACTTGTCGGCATCTATGTACCAACTTAAAGCACACTACTGGGTATATTATCACATATATTTTTAGAATTAGTGCTAAATTAGAATTTAAAAAAATTTTTATACTCTTGTACCGAAAATTCTGTCACCGGCGTCACCAAGACCGGGTACGATATAACAATTTTCGTTAAGATGGTCATCTACAGCAGCACAGTATATATCAACATCGGGGAAAGCCTTTGAAAGTGCTTCTATTCCCTCTGGTGCCGCAATAATGCACAGATATACAATTCTCTTGGGATTTGATTTTTTGATAACATTTATTGCATCAATAGCGCTACCGCCTGTTGCAAGCATCGGGTCTACTACATATGCCTCACGCTGTTCCATATCATGAGGTAATTTCTTGTAGTATTCGTGAGGTTCGTGAGTTACTTCATCCCTAGCCATTCCGATATGACCGATTTTACAAGCAGGAATCAATGTTACCATACTGTCAAGCATTCCCAGACCTGCTCTTAAAATAGGTATAACAGCAGGTTTTTTACCTGCAATGCGCTTAACTGTTGTTTTACATAAGGGTGTTTCGATATCTTGGTCTTTAAGCGACATATTTCTTGTTGCCTCATAAGCCATCAATAGAGTAATTTCGCTGATAAGTTCACGAAATTCCTTGTGACCTGTTTCTTTGTTTCTTAAAACTCCTACTTTGTGCTGGATAAGAGGATGGTCAAAAACCGTTACATTTTTATATTGCTTGTACATAAATATTTCCTTTCCGTGATCTTCAAATTTCTAATTAGTCGAAAATCATCATACCTTTACTATGATATCACAATAAATATACAGATTCAATAATTTTTATAAAAATGTTAATCTTAGTGTGGAGAATAGACAATTAATTTATCAGTCTTTTTAAGTGAAACTTCTATTTGCGATTGATTTCCGCTGAAAATAATATTATAAATCAATTTGTTTCGCGCAATTCTTTCCATTCTTCAAAATGTGCTTCGTAAGAACCTACCATAGTGAGATAGGCACATAATGCAATATGCCATGTAACATTTTCTACATTTCCAAAGAAATCAGGATAGAGTACTACCCACTGGAATCCGATAGAAACAAGAGCAATTACAGACATACATATTCCAAGTATTAGTTCTGTATGTACTGCACCGGGATTACTTTTGTGATCACCGCAAAGAATAAAATGGTTGATAAAAAATGCTGCAAAAAGCACCATAGTTACAAGTGAAAGAACAATATATCCAAAACCCGCAAAATTCTGATACTGCGAAAAAGCGTCTTCTGAAAAAACAATGCTGTTAAGCACATAGCTAAGTTCATCAAGAAAATACCACATCAACACAGCACCAAGTAAACCTTTTTGTACATTTTTATTGTGTTTCTTAAAAGCAACAAAAAGCACAATAATACAAATCATAAAAACGATATCACTGATGCAAAGTGAATAAAGGCCTATGAAGAATTTTGAAATAATATTTACTGTTAGCAAGACTGTAAAAACTATAACAGAAATTTTCAGAAGATTATCAGATGCAAAAAATTTCTGAATTTTTTTATAGCGATTTTCATTTGAAGTAACCATAATACTAATCCTTCCTATTATAATAAGTTGTTATTCATTTGTTTTTTCTTTATATTCAACACACAGCATTGTGATATCATCGAACTGTGGAGCTGTTCCGACATAAGCGTCTATATCTGCTTTTACAGCTGCTAAAAGTTCACTTGGACTCAACTGAGCATTTCTATTAAGTACTTTTTCAAGTCTTGACATACCATATAATTTATTCTCAATGTTATTGGCTTCTGTAACGCCATCGGTATACTGGAACAATTTATCACCGACATCAAGATTAATTACACCGGACTGGTATTTAATCATATCAAAGCCGGCAAGAACAAAAGATGATTCAACAGGATACGGCTTGAAACCATGTTCTTTTTTATAGATGAACGGCATCTCGTGTCCTGCGTTAACAAAGCGGAACTCTCCTGTTCTTAAATCAAGAACGCCCTCAAATGCTGTAACAAAAAGTCCCTCGCTGTTTGACTCGCAAAGCAACTTATTAACTTTTGTAAATACTTCTCCGAGGTCTTTGTTAGGCATAGTATGGTCTTTTATCAAGGTCTTTGCTATTACCATAAAGAGTGCAGCAGGAACACCTTTTCCGGATACATCTGCCATTACAATAGCAAGATGGTCTTCATCTACCATAAAGAAATCGTAAAAATCACCGCCGACTTCTTTAGCAGGCGTCATTGTAGCATAAAGTTCAATCTCGCTTCGTTCAGGAAATGCAGGAAAAATTCTCGGCAGCATATTAGCCTGAATATTTGTTGCAAGATTGAGTTCGGTTTCAATACGCGAAGCTTTTTTCGCGTTTTCCGACTGCATCTCTATCATTATTTTACCACGGCTTGAAACAAACCAGCAGCTACACGAGAGGGAAAGGAAAACAAGACAGCGAGGCAGAAAATCATTCAAAAACAAACTTTTTATATATGCTGTCTGATCAAATGAAGATTCCAAAATAGCATCTCTCAAACTTCCGTTTTGCAAAACAGTTATTTCTGCTCCGTTAGGAAACTTTACCATATTAAGGTTAACAATACCGTAAAAACCATTTACAATGCTTGCAATAGCAAAAATGATTGCTGTAATAATGGCAACTTTCAGTGTGTACTTTTCATCAAAATACCTTATGCTGACAACAACGGGAAAAACCATTACCAAAGTAACATTATGACCCAGTGTTGCTGATAGAATTGCACAAACTAAAATCAAGTCAATCATCAATGGCACTTTCAGCCACTTTTTGTTTCCTACGTACTTCGTGTTGATAATGGACATAGGTAGTTCAATAACCATTGCTATAGCAACAGCACAACGCATAATAGCCTTGTCTGCTGTGAATACTCCGACCTCATTTAGTATAAGGCAAAGTACCATAACAACAAAAATTATCAGCATTGTAGTGCCGACCATTACATTTGCTGTAATTTCATTAGCTAAAAAAGCGTCGCCGGAATCAATAGCGTTTTGTACTGCTTCTTTCATTCTTTTTCTTGCAGTTTTTGAACTCGGCATAATAAATACCCCCTGTCAATAATTGTTGTTATAAATAATAAATACGCTTACTTGATTTCCAATATTTTATCTCCGACATTGATATTTGAAATTTCTACTTTTTGAATATCGCTGTAGTCATCGGTATTCAAAATAATGATTGGAGTTGTTGTTTTGAAACCTTCTTCTTTGATTTTTTCTATATCAAATTCTACAAGCAAGTCGCCTTTTTGTACCTTTTCCCCGTCTTTAACTTTAACACTGAAATGCTTTCCGTTCAGTTTTACTGTGTCGATACCGATATGAAGCAGGATTTCGCATCCGCTTTCGGTAGAAAGGCTGACAGCGTGAGCGGTATCCGCTACGTTTTCTACCGTTGCATCACAAGGAGCAAAGAGTTTGCCTTCAATCGGTTCTATAGCAATACCATCACCGAGAACGCGAGCAGAAAAGACTTCGTCTTCTACATCGTCAAGCTTAACTATTTTGCCGTTCATATGTGAATACAGGACTATCGGTTCTCCTGATTCTTTTGTAGATTCATCTTGCTTGCCTTCTGTTTCTTCTGTTTCAACGGGCACGCTTACTGTTATATCATCTGTATATGGAGATGCAATAAAATCATCTAATTTTGATTTGATTACAGAAACTTTCGGGCCATAGATAATTTGTACACCATTGCCATTTGCTATCACGCCGGAAGCACCGGTACTCTTTAGTACATCGTTTGATACAAGTTCGGGGTTGTTAACCGTAATACGCAGGCGTGTAGCACAGCAGTCGACATCGCTGATGTTGTCCTTTCCGCCGAGGCCCTGTACGATTAATGCGCTGAAATCACCTTTTTTCTTAGAACGCTTGGCGTTAAAATCTTCTCTTGTATACAACTTGCTTTCTTCGTCGTCATCCTCTCTGCCGGGTGTCTTATAATTAAAGAACTTTATTAACAGCCTAAAGAGGAAATAGTAGACAACAGCGTAGCCTATTCCGACAACTATAATCCATATCCAGTCGGTTTTTGCGTTACCTTGTAGTATTCCGAAGAGTGTCAGGTCAATTATACCGCCTGAGAAGGTCATACCGACACCGACATTTAGAATATGCATAAGCATATATGAAAGTCCCGCAAGGACACAATGTATACCATACATAAGCGGAGCAACAAACAGGAATGTAAATTCAATCGGTTCTGTAATACCTGTGAGCATAGAAGTTAATGCAGCACCGATGAGCAGGCCGCCAACAATTTTTTTCTTTTCGGGACGAGCAGATTTGTACATTGCTAAAGCAGCAGCAGGAAGTCCGAAAATCATAAACGGGAATTTACCGGACATAAATCTTGTTGCGGAAACTGCAAAATGAGTAGTAGAGTCAGATGCAAGTTGTGCAAAGAAGATGTTCTGTGCACCCTGAACAAGGACACCGTCTATCATCATAGAGCCACCGATTTCTGTCTGCCAGAAAGGAATATAGAATACATGATGAAGTCCAAAAGGAATAAGCGCACGCTCGATAACGCCGTAAATCCATGTACCTGCATAACCTGAATTTAGTACAAGTGAACCGAGTTGTGCAATCAAATATTGAATAAGGGGCCAAACAAAGAACATCAATATTCCGACAGCAAGAAATACCAGGCTACTGATTATAGGAACAAATCGAGTTCCTCCGAAGAAGGAAAGTACATCAGGTAACTGTATTTCGTAAAATTTATTATGTAGGGCAGCAACGCCGAGACCGACAATAATACCACCGAAAACGCCCATTTGAAGAGTTGTTATTCCGAGTACCGAAGTGGTAGAGTTTTGAGCCATTGCCTCTACCCCGCCTTTGATAGTAATCAAAGTGCTGATAGTTGAATGCATAATAAGAAAAGCGATAGTAGCAGCCAAAGCGGCTACAGCTTTTTCTTTCTTTGCCATACCGATAGCAACACCGATTGCAAACAGAAGCGGTAAGTTATCAAATACAATGCTTCCCGTTTCGCTCATAATCTCAAAAATTGAGTACAGAACTCCGCCTTCATAAATTACATTTGAAAGATGATAAGTTTGAAGCATGGTAGGGTTGGTGAACGAACTACCTATGCCAAGCAAAAGTCCTGCAATCGGGAGCAGTGCAATCGGAAGCATAAACGACCTTCCTACCCTTTGCAAAACACCAAATGTTTTTCCTTTCATATATAACACCTCATAGATATTAATATTACAAATTATTTATTCTTTTACGCAACGGCAGAATTTTCTTTGGAGATACTGATAACTCGTCGATGCCGATATCAAGGAAAAATTCAGTCAATTCCTCATCAGCAGCAAGTTCTCCGCATATTCCGACAGGTATTCCAGCGTTATGTGCATTTTCCGCAACTGTTTTTATAAGACGAAGCACAGCAGGATGCTTTGGATCGAAATATCGTCCCAGCTGACTGTTTCGGTCACAGGCAAGAGTATACTGAGTAAGGTCGTTACTGCCTATGCTGAAAAAGTCAGATATTTTTGCAAGTTCATCACTAATTACCGCTGCAGCGGGTGTTTCAATCATTATGCCGATTTTAACGCTGTCATTGAATGGCACACCTTCGCTTTTAAGTTCGCATTTTACTTCTTCAACGACCGATTTTGCTTCTTCGAGTTCCCAAACAGAAGCAATCATAGGAAACATAATTGACAGTTCACCATAAACCGATGCACGATAGAGAGCACGAAGTTGAGTTTTGAAAATCTCTTTTCGTTCTAAGCAAATGCGTATTGCCCTTGTACCAAGAGCGGGATTTTGCTCTTCGGGAAGTGAAAAATAATCAATTCTCTTATCTGAACCTATATCGCAAGTTCGAATAATTACTTCTTTGCCTTGAAGTGTTTTCAAGACTTCGGCATAGCTTTTAAACTGTTCTTCCTCATCGGGATAGTCATTACTGTTAAGATATAAGAATTCGCTTCTGAACAGTCCTACTCCCTCTCCGCCGTTTTCAATAACATCGTTTGCATCATTAGGGTTGCCGATGTTGCAATAGAGTTTTACTGTTCTGCCATCAGAAGTTTTTGTAACAGCGTCTTTATATTTTAGCAATTCTTTTTGCTCGGATACTTCGTTTTCTATACGCTTGATACATTTATTCTCGGTTTCATTATCGGGCTCAAGAATAATTTCGCCTGTTTTACCGTCTACAAAGACTATTTTACCGTCGTCACTGGCAGAAAAACGTTCATCGGGATTTATTACTGCGGGAATGCCCAAATTTCTCGCAAGAATTCCTGTGTGACCGTTTGGCGTACCGTTATAGAGGATAAAACCTTTTACATACTCTTTATCAAGTTGAATTGTTTGTGATGGAGTCAAATCATCAGCGACCAGTATTACAGGTGAAGTAAAGGTTAATGAATTTCCACTATCGCCACGAATTATTGACGCTATTCTCTGAGCAACATCTCTGACATCAGCACTTCTTTGGCGCATATACTCATCATCCATACTTTCAAAGAACATAGCAAGGGTCTCGCCAGCCTGTAAAACTGCAGAATATGCGGTGAGAGTTGCCTGCTCAATACCCTCTTGCACAGCATCTTCAAAATCAGGATCTTCTGCCATCAATGCATGTGTTTCAAATAAAGTGGAAAAATCAGCACCTGCGTCTTTTTCTGCTTTTTGTGCAAGTTTGTTCAACTGTTCAATAGCCTGTGACTGTGCTGTTTTAAAACGATTCCATTCAATTTCGACAGTAGCAAATTTTTCAGTAGTACTATCATCTGATGTGGTGCTAATAATCTTCAGTTGAGCTAATGCCAATCCCGGTGAAATACCGATTGAATTTATTCTTTTCATAGTTATTTAACCTGTTCATTATAGATTTTCTTTAAAAAATGTTTCTACTAATTCGGCAGATTTTTCTTCATCTCCGCCGTCAATAGTAATTTTTATATTATCGCCGGATTTAACACCTAAGCCCATCAAAGCAATTACTCTTGTTGCGTCTGCACTTTTTTCTCCTTTTTCAAGGATTACTTTGCTGTCAAGAGATTTAGCAAGTTTGCAGAGTAATCCTGCAGGGCGAGCGTGAATTCCGAGTTCGTCTGTAATTACATAATTAAAAGTTTTCATAATTTTTGTCCTTTCTTGTCAAAATATCTAT
>JAGHTC010000071.1 GCA_018065465.1 Candidatus Ruminococcus equi | reverse complement strand
AACTCGGGCAATCTTTCTGCCCTTAGTCAGTTTACTGACGACAAGTAAGGAGGGTTATTATGTTTTTATCAATGAATTGGATTAAAGATTTTGTCGACCTTTCGGGACTCGACGAACTTAAACTTATCTCACAGTTTTCGCTCTCCACAGCCGAAGTTGAAAACGATATTTTCTTCAAGGGCTCGGATATCAGCGGCATAGTTGTTGCCGAAATCAAGGAAATCGAAGACCACCCCGACAGCAAGAAACTTCATCTTCTGAAAGTTGATGCAGGTGATGAAGAACTTACAAATGTTGTCTGCGGTGCGCCGAATGTCAAAATCGGTATGAAAACCGCTTTTGCAAAAATCGGTGCGAAAATCGGCGATATCACCATCGCTCCCCGTGACCTTGCGGGCTTTACTTCCTACGGTATGTGCTGTTCCGAATGTGAAATCGGCATAAGTGACGACCACAGTGGTATTATCGACATCACAGATGATGTTAAAAACGGCACAGATATCAAAGAAATCTACGATATTGACGACATCATTTTTGAAGTTGACAACAAGTCGCTTACTAACCGTCCCGACCTTTGGAGTCACTACGGTATAGCAAGAGAATTCGCCGCTATTTCGGGCAGAAAACTCAAAGAAATCGAAACAGACGACCTTTCAAAATACAGCAGACTTCCGAAAGTAGATATGAAAATCGAAGACGAACTTTGTCAGCGTTACAGTTGTCTGCAATTTGAAAATATTTCAAGAAATGTTTCTCCCGTAAATATGAGAATACGCCTTTACTACTGCGGTATGAGGGCAATAAACTTCCTTGCCGACCTTACAAACTATCTTATGCTTGAAATCGGTCAGCCGATGCACGCTTTCGATTCAAGAAAGGTTGAAAAAATCAGAGTAAAAAGATTTGACAAGCCGTTTACTTTCACAACCCTTGACAATGTAGAGCGTAATATTGACGAAAACACCCTGATGATTTGCAACGGCGACACACCTGTTGCCATTGCCGGAATTATGGGCGGACTTGACTCCGAAATCGTTGAAGATACCCACACGCTTACTTTGGAATCTGCTACATTCGACGCCGCTTCTATCAGAAAATCGACGGTAAGACTTTCTCACCGCACGGATTCTTCTATCCGCTATGAAAAATCACTTGACCCCGAACTTACAACTTTGGCTATTGCCCGCTTTGTAAAACTTCTCAAAGACTATGACGAAAATGTCAAGGTCGTTTCATCACTCACCGATGAATACGCTTTCCATTATCCCGAAATTACCTTGTCATTTGACAAGCAGTATGTTGACAGATACACGGGAATCAATATTGACAGTGAAACAATAGTTGACACTCTCAACAAGTTAGGCTTCAAAGCGAAGAACAAAAAAGACGAATTTACCGTTTCCGTTCCGTCTTGGCGTGCAACAAAAGATGTTACCATCAAAGCAGATATTATCGAAGAAATCACCCGTATCTACGGCTACGATAACTTTGAGATAAACACCGCAACAGCCCCGCTTTACCCCACTCGCCCCGAAAAAGTCAAAAAGGACGAGGACAACATCAAAGATATGCTCGTAAAGAGATATTCTCTGCACGAAGTACACTCCTATGTATGGAACTACTACGACGAGTTAAAGGCACTTTCGATTGACAACATTTCCGAGATAAAACTCAAAAACGCAAGCAACCCGAATATTGAGTCTATCAGAAAGACGATTGTTCCCACACAACTTTGTCAGGTAAAACAAAATGTAGGTTTTGCTCCGCAGTTCGGTATTTTTGAAATTGGAAGAGCAGTAAGCGGTATTGACGAAAACAACCTTTGTATTGAGAACAAACTGCTTACAATCACCCTCTACTCAAAAACAAAGTCGGTAAAAGACCTCTACTTTGAATTAGCGGGAATTATCGAAACCGTTGCGGATGAGTTAAAGCACAGCGCTGTACAGTTTGAAAAAGGCAACGCAGAATACAACTTTGAGCACCCCGTAAACCTCAACCGTATTGTTATTGATTCAAACGACATCGGAAAAATCGGTATTGTTCATCCTGTTGTTTCAAAGAAAATCGACAAGAGAGCAAGCATTGTTTTTGCAGAAATCGATATGGACAAATTCACACAGATTGAAAACAAGAGTATTTCTTACAGTGAACCGTCAAAATTCCCGTCTATGGAAATTGACCTTTCATTTGTCTGTGACAAATTCGAGCCTATCGGCAATGCAATTAAAAAAGCAAACTGCGGCCTTATCAAAAAGGTTGAAGTTGTCGATATCTACGAAGATGAAAATTCAAAATCTATTGCGGTACGCCTTACATTCTCGCACAATGAACGCACCTTAAAGCGTGAAGAAGTAACCGAAGTTACCGACAAGATTATCGACGAACTCAAACAAAAAGGAATAGAACTTAAAGGATAACAAAAACCGGACAGTCAAGACTGTCCGGTTTAGTTTTTAGTAATTAGTTTTTAGTTTTTAGAATACGGATAAACCATTACGATTTCAATGCACGCTCAAGCCAAACATCGGCGATATCGAGCGCAAGGAAAAGACCGTTTTTCTCGCTTGATTTAACAAGTTGTTTTCTCGGAGATAAATCGGGGTCTGTACAAAGAAGCTGGATGGCAACCTTGTCAGCCATCTCCATCCCGTTTTCCTGTTTCTTGGATTTTATCTGCATTCTGATGACAAAGCGTTCGTCCATACTGCCGTAATATATCTCATCACCGCAGCGAACCAAAGGCTTGCCTTTATAGGTAGAAAATTCTTTTTCAGCCAAAGTATTCAATCCTTTCTAATCGTTGAGGTAAGACTTCACAAGAGTTTCGAGAAGTTCGTGACGGTCAATCTTGCTGATTATGTTTCGAGCATTGTTATATGTTGTAATATAGGTCGGGTCCTCACTCATAATATATCCTACTATCTGGTTGATAGGATTATACCCCTTCTTTTGCAGGGCATCATATACGGTAGTGAGAGCATTTTTTATCTCGTCGTCACGGTTACCGCCTAATGAGAATACCATAGTTTTATCTAACATATAAACACCTCCAATGACAACATTATATTACATCTGTTCGATTTTTGCAAGTTTTTATTGTTATTAATATAATATATGGGACTGTTTTCAAAGATTACAGTAGCAAAGTTGATAAAATTCTCACAGCGGAAAAACGCGAAAAAAGTTGATATTTTCACACAATATGCACATTATATATATTGATTTTGTTAAAAAAATGTGGTAAACTACAATCGAGAAATTTTGCAAAACAGTTTCTGCTATTTTTGGAGAAAACATGGAACAAATTATTAACATCGACCGCATGGAACATGCAGTTGCTCTTTTCGGCAGTTTTGATGAAAATGTAAAAATCATCGAAGAAGAGTTTTCCGTTCGCATCGTTATGCGTGAATCTGAACTCAAAATCTCGGGAGATGCCGAAAATGTTCTCAAAGCAAGCAAGGTTATTGACTCACTTTTGAGTTTTCTAAACCGCGGAGAACAGCTTTCAGAACAAAATGTCAGATACTGCATTTCGCTTATCAACGAAGGCAGCGAAGAAAAAATTGAGCAACTTGCTTCCGACTGTGTTTGTATCACAGCAAAAGGCAAACCGATAAAACCGAAAACTTTAGGGCAAAAGCGCTACTGCAAAGCGATATCCGATAACACGATTACAATTGCCGTCGGACCTGCCGGCACAGGCAAAACTTACCTTGCCGTTGCTATGGCTGTTACGGCTTTCAGAGCAAAAGAAGTAAACCGCATTATTCTTACCCGCCCCGCTGTCGAAGCAGGCGAAAAACTCGGCTTTCTTCCCGGTGATTTGCAAAGCAAAGTTGACCCCTATCTGCGTCCTCTTTATGACGCGCTTTTCGATATGCTCGGCGCCGAAACTTACCAAAAATACTTAGAAAGAGGTAATATTGAAGTTGCCCCTCTAGCATATATGAGAGGGCGTACTCTTGACGAATCCTTTATCATTCTTGACGAGGCTCAAAACACCACGACAGAACAAATGAAAATGTTTCTCACACGACTGGGCACAAACTCAAAAATGGTCATTACGGGAGATATTACTCAAATCGACTTACCGTCGGGTGCAAAAAGCGGACTGAAAGAAGCAGTAAAAATTCTCAAAAACATCAACGGAATAGAAAGCCTTACTTTCTCCGAAAAAGATGTTGTAAGGCACAGACTTGTCCAAGATATTATCAAGGCTTACGAAAGAAACGAGGAGGCAAAACGCAAGCATGACAAAGGATAAAATCAGAGTTATTATCACTAATTCGCAGAAAAAAATACCCATACCTACGGGACTGAGAATGTTAGTCAGAAGAACCTGTACAGCGGTACTTCGGATGGAACAGTTCAAAGGTCCCGCAGAAATAAGCGTTACTTTTGTTGACAACGAGGAAATCAAAAACCTGAACACACAATACAGAAACAAACCAATAGAAACAGATGTTCTCTCTTTCCCTATGGGAGTTGACGGAGTGTATGACACAGACCCGCAAACAGGTGCAAAAATTCTCGGTGATGTTGTCATCTCTATGGAAAAAGCAAGTGAACAAGCCTATCTATACGGCCACACTTTACAGCGTGAAGTGTCTTACCTAACAGCCCACAGCGTACTCCACCTTTTGGGCTACGACCACGAAAAGCCTCTCGAAAAAGTACATATGAGAGAAAAAGAAGAAATAGTAATGGAGCAACTCGGACTTGACATAAAGTAGAGTTACAAAACGGTATGAACAAAAAAGATAAATCCGCATTCGTCACCATTATCGGCAGACCGAATGTCGGAAAATCATCACTGTTAAACAGAATATTAGGGCAGAAAATCGCGATAGTATCATCAAAACCACAGACTACGCGTACTCGCATAACGGGTATTCTCACTCTTGATGAATATCAATTTGTATTTTTCGATACCCCGGGTATGCACAAACCGCGCACCCAACTGGGCGACTATATGATTCGTTCAATAAACGAAAGTATGTCGGGCGGAGATGTCTGTGTGCTCGTAGTCGAGGCAAAGGAAAAGCCGGGAAAAACCGAACTTCTGCTCATAGATAAATTAAAAAAATCGAACACCCCATGTATCCTCGCTATCAACAAAATCGATATGCTCAAAGAAAAGGAAGAACTGTTGTCTTCCATTCTTGACTACTCGTCGCTTTACGATTTTGATGCGGTTGTTCCCATTTGTGCAACAGAGGGCAAGGGCGTCGATGACCTTATTGACGAACTGAAAAAGCACTGTGTCGAGGGCGGCCATTTCTTTGATGACGACGCTCTCACCGACCAACCCGAAAAGGTTATCGTTTCCGAAATCATCCGTGAGAAAATCCTTCGTCTTTGCGACAAGGAAATTCCCCATTCGGTTGCCGTCGTTGTCGAAAAAATGAAGCAGAGAGAAGACAAAGATATTATCGATATAGACGCAACCGTTTTCTGTGAAAAAGATTCTCACAAAGGAATTTTGATTGGAAAACAAGGCAATATGCTCAAAAAGATTTCCACCTTTTCACGACAGGATATCGAAAGATTTTTTGACTGTAAAGTCAATTTGCAGGTTTGGGTAAAAGTCAAAGAAGACTGGCGTAACCGCAGAGCGTTATTATCAAACTTCGGCTACGACAACAAGAATTTTGACTGATATTTATAATAAAAATTAGAAATTTTTTCTATCTACAATTTTCCCCCTATATCCGCTTTTTAAGTAGTTATAATAATTACAGTGAACTATTGAAAGGCAGATAAGTATGACAAATGAGATAGATGCTTGGAACACTTTTTTCAAAACAGGAAGTGTCCTCGATTACCTTGAATACAAGGCTATTCAAAACGCAAAGGAGCCTTTGAACAAAGAGGAAGAAAATGAAATTCTCGACGACAGGTCTGATAGTACGAAAGCAGAATATCGGTGAGCAAGACAGATTAGTTACCGTTTTGACAAAATCCCACGGGATAGTGCGTGCTTTTGTCCGCAGAGCAGAGAATATTAAAAGCCCTAAGTGCGCAAGCACGGGGCTTTTGTGTTATTCAAAACTTCTTATCAGCGAAAACAAAAGCGGTACATATTCTATCGAAGAAGCCCTGTCCGTTGAGCAGTTTGTGGGTTTGCGAAAAAATATCGAAAATATGAGTCTTGCACAGTATTTTTGTGAACTTTCTCTTATGCTTTGCCCGAAAGAAGCTCCTGCTGATGATTTTCTCCGTCTTATACTCAACGCGTTGTATCTTTTGTCGTCCGAAAAGAAAAATCCGTTACTGATAAAAGCGTGTGTTGAAATGCGTTTGATGGGACTTTGCGGCTATATGCCCGACCTTGTTATGTGCGGTGATTGCGGCACATATCAGGATGAGGAAATGATTTTTGTCCCGAAAACGGGAAAACTTTTCTGCAAAAAATGCGGTGACAAAAACGGCGTTATCGGAATACATTTGCCTTTGTCCGTCGTCACGGCATTGCGTCACACGATATACGCGGATTTTGACAAACTTTTTTCTTTTGAACTCAAAGAGGAGTTGCTTCCCCTACTCAATACAGCAAGCGAAAACTATGTACAATATATGACAGACAGGGACTACAAAACCCTGCAATTTTACAAAACGATAGGAAACACGGTATGAACAGACATTACAAAGCGTTGGAACTCGATAAAATCCTTTCTCAACTTGCCGATGAAGCATCGACAATGGATGCAAAAGAAGAAGCACAAAAAATCGAGCCTTCATTTGCTCTTTTTGAAGCGAATGAACTTCTAAAACAGACCTTTGATGCGCATATGCTCATAGGTCGTTTCGGTGCGCCGTCTTTCGGCGGAGTCGGCAATATCACAAATGCTTTAAGGCGTGCAGAAGCAGGCGGATGCCTTAATAACAGCGAACTGTTAAAAGTTGCATCGACCTTACGAGTTATTCGCGGTGTCAAAGAATGGCGACAAAAATCGGCATCAATCGAAACATCTCTTGACAATCATTTTTCGTCCCTCTACACGAACAAAAATCTTGAAGAAAAAATCACATCCTGTGTAATCAGCGAAGACGAACTTTCCGACAACGCCTCCCCCGCTTTGGCTGATATCAGGAGGAAAATCCGCGTTGCATCATCAAAAGCGCGCGAAGTCCTTGACAAGATTATTCACTCATCTACATATCAAAAATTTTTGCAGGAAGCAATTGTCACCCAGCGCGACGGAAGGTATGTTGTCCCCGTTAAGGCTGAGTGTCGCGGTTCTGTCGCAGGACTCGTACACGATACATCATCATCGGGTTCTACCGTTTTTATAGAGCCTATGGGCGTTGTTCAGGCGAACAACGATATTCGCGTCCTGCAAGGCAAAGAAGAGCAGGAAATCGAGAGAATACTTTTTGAACTTTCCGCGCTTGTCGGCTCGTATGCTGATGATATATCACAAAGTTACGGTTTTCTTTGCGAACTCGACCTCATCTTTGCAAAAGCACATCTTGCATACAAAATGAAAGCGTCTTTGCCGATACTCAATGACAAGGGCATTATCGACTTAAAGAAAGCGCGCCATCCACTGATAAGGCAGGAAAAAGTTGTGGCAACCGACATAAGGCTCGGAAAAGACTACGATACCCTTGTTATCACAGGACCGAATACAGGCGGTAAAACCGTTTCGCTGAAAACGGTGGGACTTCTCACCCTTATGGCTTCCTGCGGGCTGATGATACCTGCTTCCGACAACAGCGAACTTTCGGTTTTCAGACGGGTGCTTGTTGACATCGGTGATGAACAGAGCATTGAACAATCGCTTTCAACTTTCTCAGCCCATATGACGAACATTATCGGAATTTTGAAGCTGACAAATAAAAGCACACTCGCACTAATTGATGAACTCGGCGCGGGTACGGACCCTGTTGAGGGTGCGGCGCTCGCTGTCGCAATACTTGAAAAACTTCGTGAACGCGGAGCAAAAATTGCCGCTACCACCCACTACGCCGAACTCAAAGAATATGCACTGAAAACAAAGGGCGTAGAAAACGGTTGCTGCGAATTTGATGTAAAAACTCTGCGACCTACATACAAACTGCTGATTGGCGTTCCGGGAAAATCAAACGCCTTTGCAATATCAAAACGACTCGGACTCGAAGACTCGGTTATCGACAGGGCAAAAGAACTTGTATCAACGGAAAGCAGAGCCTTTGAAGATGTTGTCGAAACGCTTGAAAGTCGTCGCCAAAGTCTTGACGAAGAACTCAAAAAAGCACAGGAACTCACCCAAAAAGCACTTTTGCAAAAAAGAGAAGTTGAAAAGGAACTCGAAAGGGCAAAACTTGACGCAAAACGCGCTGTCGAACAGGCGAAATTCGACGCAGAGCAACTTGTATCTAAAACAAGAGCGCAGGCGTACGCGCTTATCGACGAACTCGAAAAAACAAAGAAAGCAGAGAAATTCACAACAGAAGATAAAAGCCGTCTGAAAAAGAGCATAAAGGCACTTGAAGACGAAGCAGACCCGATAACAAAGGCAAAAGAAACCGACTACAAACTGCCGAGAAAGCTCAAAGTCGGAGATAATGTTCTTATCTTTGATATCGACAAAAAGGCTGTCGTCCTTGAAGAACCCGAAAACGGCTCGGTACTTGTACAGGCGGGCATCATAAAAACAAGAGTAAAACTCAGTAACATAAGACTTCTTGAACAAAAGAACATAACCACCCCGAAACGCAGAGAACGAATGGTCACAAAGGACATAAACTCCATTACGAAAAACGAAATTGATGTACGCGGGCAAACCGCTGTCGAAGCGATTATTGCCGTAGACCAAGCGATTGACAGTTGTTTGTTGACAAATACGCATATGCTTACAATTATCCACGGAAAAGGAACAGGCGTACTGCGTAGCGAAATACAAAAGCACCTGAAAACCCACAAGGCTGTATCAAAATTCCGTTTAGGCTCTTTCGGTGAAGGTGAATCCGGAGTTACAATAGTTGAATTAAAGTAAAAACAAAAATCCCACATCTTGAACAAACAAGATGTGGGATTTACCTTTTTAATTATTCTGTTGCTGTTGACTTTTGAAATTCTTTATTTCGTCCGGGAATCGAAAAGGCAACATTGATGCTATGGTCGCCGACACGCTCGATATCAACAAGCATATTCAGGAAAAGTGTAGCACTTTCACTGTTGCACTCTCCTGTGTTCATACGCTTGATATGAGAAATTTTGTACATATCTTTACAGTCATCTATGGCATCTTCTATCTTGATAGCCTGTTCAATCTGCATCGGGCTTGCAGTTTGTGAATTAAACATAGAAAAACTCAAGTCCATAAGTTCTTCCGACAAATCGCAGATATGGCGCAACTCGTTTGTTGCAGACTCGGAGAATTTCATATTTTTTTCAATAACACTTCGTGTATATTCGGCAATGTTCTCGGCGTGGTCGCCTATTCTTTCCAAATCCTGAATAGCCGAATACATCGCCGCCATAACCTGTCTGTCGTGGTCTTCGATATCAAGACCGTTAATCTTTATCATATACTTGGTAATAATACTGCACAGGTAGTCAATGACCTTTTCTCTTTCAAGCACCTTATCTATTGATGACTTGTCCTTTTCGAAAAAGCCCTTAACAGCACGGCTGTAGTTCTTTTTTACAAGACTGCTAAGACGGGCAACTTCTTTTTCACACTGCAAAACTGCCATAGGCGGAGTGGTCAAGATACGGTTGTCGATAAATTCGGGAGCCATCTTGTCCTTTTCCGGGTCCTCGTGATGTGGAAAAATCTTCTGTGTCAGTCTTATCAGCAGACTTGAGAACGGCATAAGGATAACCATATTTGCAACATTGAAGAAAATATGCGAAGCGGAAATTTGAGCTTCAACTCTACCGGGGAACATTGAAGTAAACATAGTAGTCAGCGGGTCTAACAAAAGAAGTGTAATCGGTACTAAAATAACCGCACCGAAAAAGGTAATCAAAAAGTTCAAAATGGCAACCTGCTTTGCGTTTCTCTTTGCTCCTGCGGCAGAAAGGAAAGCAGGCATACAAGCACCGATATTCATACCGTAAACAATGAAAATTGCCTGTTCAATATTGATAACTCCCGTAGCACCCAGCGCCATCAAAATACCGACAGAAGCCGATGAGCTCTGGATAACGGCAGTAATAGCAGTACCGATAAGCAAACCGATAAACGGATTGTTTACAGAAGACAACATATTGTCGATAAGTCCTGTTTCGTTCAGTGCTTTCAAAGCGCCGGACATAACCGTCATTCCGTAGAAAAGAATACCGAAACCGGCAACAATTTGACCGTAATATTTGTAGTTGTTCTTCTTTGAAAACATAATGACAAGGACACCGAAGAAGATGAAAAGCGGAACGATACCGCTCATATCAAAAGCAAGAAGTACACTCGTCATACATGTACCTATCTTACTTCCGAAAAGAATACCTGCGGTTTGGGCAAGTTCCATAAGTCCTGCGTTGGTAAAGCCGACAACCATAGCCGCCGTTGCAGACGAACTTTGGATAATTGCGGTAACGACAAGTCCGACAAGCATGCCCAGATAAAGGTTACTCGTGATTTTTTCGAGCAGTTGTCGAAGTTTCGCGCCTGCGGCAAGTTCAAGACCTTCGCCCATAAATTTCATACCGAGGAAGAAAAGTCCGAGACCGCCGAACACTGTAAACAGATCGTAAATATTCATCAATGTCCTCCATTTGATTTCAAAAAGAAATGCCGGATTTTTTACAAAATGGGAAAACTCTTATTATTACTATTCCAAATTTTCCTATTTTAATAATACATAAATACACAGTCAAGTTTTTTCTAAAAAAGAAAATAGCGTAAAATCGGCATTTTTCACTATTTTTCACCGATTTTACACTATTATGTTATAAATTTGATAAAAATTATTCCGTTTTAAAGTCTTTCGGGGTGACGAAGACTGTTTTGTTGTGGGTATAGATAACAAGACCTGGTTTAGCACCTGACGGTTTGCTGACATATTTTACATGTGTATAGTCAACAGGAACTTGTGAGCTGTTTTTTGCTTTTGAATGAAAAGCCGCCGCCTGTGCCGCCTCGGTTATTGTGCTTTCCGACAAGGGTTGCCCATTTGTCACGGCGATAACATGAGAGCCGGGGATATTCTTGGTATGAAACCACATATCCGATTTGTGTGCTGTTTTCAGCGTGAGCAAATCATTTTGGCGATTGTTTCTGCCGACATAGATTTTTACGCCGTCTTTCGATGTAAATTCAAATGGCGGTTGTGATGTGTTTTGCAACTTTTCGCCTTTTTGAGGCTTTATATATCCGCCTTCTATCAGTTCTTCTCTGATTTGTGAAAGGTCTTTTTCGCAGGTCGCATTTGCAAGTTCAAACTGCACCGACTCGATATATTCAAGTTCCTCAATCGCTTTTTCTATCTGCGTTGTCAGCATTTTCTCACGAGTTTTTGCTCTGTTATACTCTTTGTAATAATACCCTGCATTACCTGCAGGTGACAGAGTTTCTTTGAGCGGAATAGTCAGTTCTTTGTTGCCGTCGTAAAAATTTTCGACGGTAACGGCCTTGTCCCCTCTTTTTATCCTGTAAAGATTTGCCTGCAACAGGTCACCGTACATTCGAAGAAGTTCTCTGTCTTTGCACTGTGACAGTTCTGCTCTTTGTAAATTCAGCTTCTTTGTCAAGCGAACAACGGCATTGGAAAGAAGTTTTGACAAAGTCAGCGACTTTGCTTTAATTCTCGCTTTTCTGTCGCGCTCACCGTAGAAAAACTCAAGCATTTTTGAAAACGAATCAAAGTGCATATTCTGAGCTTTTGTGCCGTACTGCGAAACATCAATAAACGCGGTATCAAAAGGCAGAAAGTCGATTACTACGATATTTGCAATCGGCTTTTTCTCTTTGATAATTTCTTTTATTTTCTCAATTTCGTTATACAAAGCCGTATCAAAATCATCCTTTGAAATTGCTGTTTTGTACTCAATTTCGCGACAAATAATCGGCGATATCCCCTCAATACTTGAAAGTATGCTTTTGTCAAGAGCATAAGGCATCGACTTTATTTTCTTTACTATTTCATCGGTATCGGCAGAAAGCAAAGACAATTTATCCTGCGGGGGGACGGGCTCATAGGGCATTTTCGGCAATACAAGCCTTTTTTGCGACATAGATATATCTACTCTTTTGAGTGAGTCTATTACATTGTTATCACAGTCGAGCAAAATTACATTTGAATATCTGCCCATAATTTCAATACACAAAGTCAGTATTTCGCTGTCGCCGACTTCATTTGTCGCCTTAAATTTAAAGAACAAAACACGCTCAAAAGATTGCTGAGAAATTTCGATGAGTTTTGCACCAGCAAGCCTTTTTCTCAACAGCATACAGAGCATCGGCGGTTGCTTCGGGTTTTCAATCGACTTTTCGATAAAACCTACCCTCGGTGTATCTGCACGGGTACACAAAAGGAGTTTTTTGTTTTCGGTAAAAGTACGAAACACAAGAACAAGTTCATCTTTTGACGGCATATATACCTGACTTACTCTTGCGTTTTCCAAATCTTTTTGCAATTCGTCTTTGATAAAAGACAGCATTATTCCGTCAAGTGCCGTAAAAACTCCTCCTTTCGCTTTATCCTGAAAATCATTTATGATATTTACTGCCGTGGATTATACTTTCCGCCCTGTAAATCTGCTCGCAAAGCATAACGCGAAACAGTTGGTGCGGAAATGTCATCTTGCTAAAAGACAGTTTGCAGTCTGCTCTGTCCTTTACTTTTTTGCTCAGTCCGTGACTTGAACCTATCACAAAATCAAAACAGGAATGTGTAAGTGATTCCTTTTCAATAAGTTGTGCTAATTCTTCGCTTTTCATTTCTTTGCCCTCTATGCAAAGTGAAAAAACAAAGTCGGACGGCTTTATAAGAGAGAGTATCTTCTCCCCCTCGATATCAAGCGATTTTTCAATCACAGCCGTACTCGGGTTGTCGGGTACTTTGTATTCATCTACCTCGATTATCGAAAACTTTGAATATGCAGAGCATCTTTTTTTGTATTCGTTTACTGCATCAACAAAAAACTTTTCTTTTAGTTTTCCGACACAGATAATATTTATATTCAGCATAATTTCTCCGAACTAAAATGTTATGTATTTTCCGTTTGTTTCGACGGGCGCGACAGCCATAGTATAGTCTTTATTCATAACAAATCCCGCGTTATCAAGCGACTTTTTTGAAGTAGAAAGTGCTATATCGGGTTTGTTGTTTTCTTCACTCAAATGTGCAAGGATGATTCTCGTCAGCCCTGCATTTACGAGTTTCGGCAACTCGACGGCACAGTCAACATTTGACAAATGCCCCGTTGATGACAGGATACGCTTTTTCAATATATACGGATACGGACCGCATTTTAGCATTTCTATATCGTGGTTTGACTCAATCACCGCCGCATTACTCATCTTCAGCGCTTCTTTTGCACTTTGCATAAGAAAACCCGTGTCGGTGACAAATGAACATTTTCTCATATCGGGTGTGGTGATAAAATATCCGCAACTTTCCCTTGCGTCGTGAGATGTATCTACTCTAATAACCCCAAAATCACCTATTGCAACTTCGTCTTCGATAACTTCTGTCTTGGTTTTTGAATCAATTTTATCCTGCTCAAAAAGGGCTTCGAGAGTGCCCTTCGTACCGTAAACGGTGAGTGCATATCGTTTAGCAAGCACCTTTATCGCCGAACAATGGTCTATATGCTCGTGGGTAACGAGAATAGCACCAACATCATTCATAGATAAGTCGTTTTGAAAAAGAGCATTTTCTATTTGCTTTGCATTTCTGCCGGCATCGACAAGAATAGCGTTGCCGTTGCCCGAAAGGTAGTAAGAATTTCCTTTGCTTGATGAAAAAAGCGGTACAAGTTTAGCCATAATGATTTCCGTTTCTATAAAATAAGGGGATGTAAAAAATCTTTTACAGCCCCAAAAATTTTTATGCAGTTGTTAATGCTGTATCCGGTTCGGGAACATAAATTTTCTTTATATCCGCCCCGAGTGCTTTGAGTTTACTCTCAACATCGGAATAACCTCTTTCGATATACTGGATATCCGAGATATATGTTACTCCGTCAGCCACCAATGCGGCAATTATCATCGCAGCGCCGGCTCTAAGGTCGGTCGCACGAACAGGTGCCGCTGTAAGCGGTGAACCACCGTCAATAACGGCAAGTTTGCCCTCAACGGAGATTTTCGCTCCCATTCTTATCAGTTCGCTTACATATTGATAACGATTATCCCAAACTGTTTCGGTGATAATCGAATTACCCTTTACGGTAGTGAGTGCCGCTACAAACTGCGGTTGACAGTCTGTTGGGAAACCGGGATGAGGCATAGTTTTGATGTTTACACGGTTTAGGTTACGATTTGTTGCATCGACTACGACTGCTTCATCGTATTCTTCAACATCTACACCCATTTCGATAAGTTTTGCCGTTATACTTTCCAAATGCCTCGGTGTGATGTTTTTTACCGTGATTTTTCCTCTTGTGGCGGCGGCTGCTGCCATATAAGTACCCGCCTCAATCTGGTCGGGAATAATAGAATAAGTTACGCCGTGGAGATATTCAACCCCGCGGATTTTGATAACATCGGTACCTGCACCGCGAATATTCGCGCCCATAGAGTTTAGAAAGTTTGCAAGGTCAACTATGTGGGGTTCTTTGGCGGCATTTTCGATAACTGTTTGTCCCTCGGCTTTAACTGCGGCAAGGATAACATTCATCGTTGAACCGACAGAAACGGTATCAAAGAAAACTTTCGCTCCGTGCAGAGGATAAGGTGAAGTTGAATTGATAACTCCGCCTTCGATAAGTTCGTTCTTCGCTCCCATCAGTTCAAAACTCTTTAAGTGCTGGTCAATGGGACGAACGCCGAAATTACATCCGCCGGGCATAGCAACTTTTGCGTTATGAAATCTTCCGAGCAAAGCACCGAGAAGATAGTACGACGCACGCATACCTCTTACCGAGTCATCGGTAGCAATATAAGTATTGATGGGACGCGGGTCAATATCAAGAGTGTTTTTGTCGACACGCTTAATAACCGCACCCATATCTCTCAAAATAGTTGCGATAAGAGTAACGTCACTTATATTAGGTATATTTTCAATTCTGCAAGGTTCATCACATAAAACAACGGCGGGAATAATCGCAACAGCGGCGTTCTTTGCTCCGCTTACTTCGACCTCTCCGAAAAGAGGCTTTCCGCCTGTGACAACATATTTTTCCAAATCTGCCACTCCTAAATATATCAAAAATAATGGTAATAATCAAAATAAAGAGGACACAAAGGTTATTATAAGCCTATTCGCATCCGTTATTAAAAGATAATACAAATTCAGGATAAAGTCAACATAAAAAAAGAAATGTAATAAATTTTGGTAAACTTTTATGTAAATATAAAAAATAACCCTTGATTTTTCGTGATT
>JAGHTC010000038.1 GCA_018065465.1 Candidatus Ruminococcus equi | reverse complement strand
ATGTGATATTGTGTAATTGTCGGTCTGTTATATATCATTTTTTATCACAATTCACAAGATATTTTTTACTTTTGATTCAACTTTTTAGTCTGATAACAAGGCTCGGTGGTAAGGTTTACGCCCAATTTTTTCAATGTATGTGTATCGGTTTGCGACAAAATTACGGTTGAATGCACTTCACAGCATTTGAGCTTGTCAAGTTGCAAAAGTGCGAGGCGGGCGTCTTCGCTTGTCACAGCCGAGATAGACAAGGCGATAAGCACCTCGTCGGTATGAAGTCGGGGATTTCGGCTGCCGAAATGCTCTGTCTTTAATTTTTGAATCGGCTCGATAACCTCGGGGGAAATAAGATGCACGCTGTCGTCGATATTTCCGAGAACTTTCAACGCATTTAGTAACATCGCGGCACAAGCACCGAGCAAGGCGGAAGTTTTGCCTGTGACAATTCTGCCGTCTGAAAGTTCAATCGCAGCAGCGGGAGCATTTGTGTCCTGTGCTTTTTTCAAAGCGGGAGCAATAACTCTTCTGTCTGATGTTTCAATTTTCGACTGGCGCATAAGAAGTTCAATTTTCTTTGCTTCTTCAACGCTCGAATTACCTTTGACAAAGTTACACATAGCGGTATAGTAACGCCTGATAATCTCTTGATTTGCGGCATCTCTCACAGCCTCATCGTCAAAGATACAGTTACCCGCCATATTTACGCCCATATCGGTAGGTGACTTGTACGGAGAACTTCCCAAAATCTGCTCAAAAATCGTATTGAGTACAGGGAAAACTTCGATATCGCGGTTATAGTTTACTGTAGTTTTACCGTAAGCATCAAGGTGGAACGGGTCTATCATATTTACATCGTTTAGGTCGGCTGTTGCCGCCTCATATGCAACATTGACAGGGTGTTTTATCGGCAAATTCCAAATCGGGAAAGTCTCAAATTTCGCATAGCCTGCCTGTATTCCCCTTTTATGCTCGTGGTAAAGTTGGCTAAGGCACACTGCCATTTTCCCCGAACCGGGACCGGGGGCTGTAACTACTACCAACTCACGGGAAGTCTGGATATAGTCGTTTTTGCCGTAGCCGTCATCGCTGACAATAAGGTCAATATCGGACGGATAATTTTCTATTGAATAATGGTGATAAACCTTAATGCCGTTGTCCTCTAATTTCTGCTGGAATTTGACGGCGGCTGTCTGCTTTGCAAAGCGGGTGAGTACAACCGAGCCGACAAAAAGTCCACGGCTTTCAAATATGTCGATAAGGCGCAAAGTATCGAGGTCGTAAGTGATACCCAAATCGCCCCTGACCTTATTTTTCTCGATATCATCGGCATTTATTACAATTACTATTTCGGCGTTGTCTTTGAGTTGCATAAGCATCTGCAACTTACTGTCGGGTTTAAAGCCGGGGAGTACTCTTGCCGCGTGGTAATCGTCAAAGAGTTTTCCGCCGAATTCAAGATAAAGTTTGTTTCCGAAAAGAGCAATTCTGTCACGGATATGCTGTGACTGCATATTCAAGTACTTTTCATTATCGAAACCGATTTTCATAAAACCCACCTAAACATATAAATTCAAAATAAGATTAACATATTTAAAAAGCAACATAAATACATAAAAGAAAATTAAAAAATTTCCTGCAAACTTTATATAAAAAATCGTTGAAATTTCAAGAAGAAAAAGCGTCCGTATACCTTGTTGACACGAAAAATCACATATGCTATATTATGGATGTTACTATAATTTTTTAAAGAGGAAACGCTATGAATGACATACTTAACAATGCTTATTTTGCATATTTTATTTCAAAAAATGAGCATAAAGATTTCTCTGAACATACACCATTCGGCGAATATATTGTCAGCCATACAAAAAACACAGACATACTTATTGCCGAAAACTCAAATAAAAAAGTTTTGATTATCGGGTTGTGCGTTGATGCTCACGCACAAATCAAACGAAATGATATTGCACAATTTCTTGCTTCTTCCGACTTTGACAATCCTAAGGATTTATATAAACTTTGCGACAGATTTTCCGGTAAATATATCATTATGCTTGATATAGACGGAAAATATTATTTGTGGGGCGATGCATCCTGCTATCTGCCTGTAAATTACACTTTTGCAAACGGTAATTTCTGTGCGGGTTGTACCGACAAAATTGTAGCAGACTACTTGGGATTTGATATATCCCCGATATCAAAAGAAATCAAATACAGCGGAAAATCCTATATGCAGTTACCGTATAATATCACAATGTATGATGAAATAAAGGCGTTGCTTGCTAATCAATATTTGGATATAGATGCTGAAAAATATGTCAGAATAAAACTTGATGTAAAACGAAATTCATCAAAAGAGAATATCAACTCTGTACTCAAAAACACTTATGAATTAACCCAAAACACAGCAAAAGAATACTGTGAATATTACGATTTTGCTTGTCCCTTGACTGCGGGATATGACAGCAGAGTTGTGTTCGCTGTTATGGAGTCAATCGGAAAGTTAAGATATGCTTACACGATGAGGCACAAAAACTTTACCGACAAAACACCAGATATTGCCATACCCCAAAAAATCACATCTGACAGAGAAATACCATATATAATAAAAGAAGATACAGAAACGCCGGAAGATATCAAAAAATTTGTTTTTGATTTTCTCGGTGATTGGACATCCGAAATTATGATTGACTATGCTTACACAAGCAAAAGTATAGTTAAGGATGATTCCATACTAAGCGGACAAATAATTGAGCAGTTAGGTAACCACAGTGTGGTAAAAGGTATTCCCGATTGCTTTGTAACAGCTCGCCTTGCTCAACTGAAAGTGATGAACAAATCACCCTATTATAAGGAAGAAACAAAAAAGCATATAAAAGAATGGAAAAATGCGGGTGAAAAATACTTTGGCGATTTACTTGCGTGGGAAAGTCGTGTCAGCAGGTGGGCAACACAAAACGAAATGCTGTACTCACTTATGGGATTAAATATTCTCAACTTTTTTAACTGCCGTGAATTGATTTTACAGTACATAAGCTTACCGATAAAATTCAGGGTAAATCGTGGTGTTCATAACTATTTTTACAAAACTGCCGACAGCGGTCTTTTGAACTATCAATTCAATATGGGCAAGGTATCCCTTCCCAAAAAATGTGCTCATCTTTTTAAAAAAGTGATAAAACGACTATAAGGAAATAAATAAAATATAAAAAGTTCCTGCATTTTTATTGCAGAAAAAAGCCTGTGGCGAAAATCAAATTCGCCACAGGCTTTTGTTAGTATTTAGTATTTAGATTTTAGAATATAGGATAAGATTTATATTAGGGACAGAAGATAGTTTTCTAAAAATCTGTGGATTACTTTGTGGCCTTCTTCGGTGGGGTGAATACCGTCTGCACACAAAAGTTCTTCGTAGTCATATTTTTCCATATTCTCTCGCAGAGGCAACAGCATACAGCCGTTTTCCTTTGCTACCGACAAAGCCAAATCATTGTAATACGACTGCCAACGGGAGAGCGCTTCAACCTCACCGAGCCATTTCAATATATTTGAATACGACAAGCCGTTGCTGATAAAATTCATAAATTTGTTTGCCGAAATCGGCATAAGCGAAGAAATAATTACCGTTGCACCTTTCGCTTTGAGTTTCTTTACAGCATTATTGAAATTTTCCGTATATTTTTCGGGAATAACTGTGCAATCATACTTTTTGTCAGGCTCATCGGAAATTTTCGACCAATCATAATTGCAGTCGTTTCCGCCAAACTCCAAAACGGCAATAGTGTTTTCGTCACATCTGTCAATTTTTCTGTCGATAATCTGCAAAGCGGTTTCGGTAGTTGCACCCATTTTTGAGAAATTGCAAAAATCGGAAGACTCGATTTTGATTTTATCCTTGCAGATATGATATCCTCCGTCAACATAGGTAACGCCTTTAAGCACGGAGTCACCGAAAATTCGTATATTCTTCATAGCATTTGCTCCTTTTCGGCTTTATGATAATGCCGTATATCAAAAAAAGCAATCTATTCCTACCCTTTGAAAATCTACTGTAAAAAAACAAAAAGTAGAGTTGAAAAAATCAACTCTACCGATAGTAGAAATATAGTGTTTATCGGGGTTTACGCCTTCTGATAAAGCCACAAAGAATGATGATGATTTGAAGCGGTACGCCGATAAGGAAAAGTTGCCAAAATGAGTTCGACAAAAACGAAAGGTAAAGGCAAGCAAGTCCGCCCCACAGTATTCCGGAAATTATCAGCACATTTCTATTTGTTTTATTTCTGCCCCAGATTGAATTGAATATCAAAGTGAGTATAAGCGAAATCGGCACGGCATAGACAAACATTATCCAATATATTCCGCCCGTTACTATCCACAAAGTTACAAAAGCAATCAGCACCGCTGCCCATACTCCGAAAATAGCAATCAGGGAAATCACCTTGTGGTTATATCTTTGAAATTGGATTTGCGATTCGATTTTTTCATCATCTGAATGTTTAGAAAGCAAATAGTCTACCGAAACATAAAAAAGTTCGGCTATATTTTTCAGCACATAGGCATCGGGCAGGCTCTCGCCACGCTCCCATTTTGACACCGATTTGTCGGAGTAGTTGAGTTTTTCGCCCAACTGCGCCTGTGTCATATTTGCATTTGTTCTCAGCCTTATAATATTTTCCGCTACTGTTTTTTTCAGGTCTTCCATAAATTCCTCGCAATTGTTTTACAGTAAAAAGTATTATAACATAACTGCCCTAAAAAAATCAATAAAAAACGAGGCATTTCTGCCCCGTTTTAAATTTTATACTATTACTTTTGCAAGAAAATCTTTGAGCCTGTCTGACTGCGGATTTGTAAAAATCTCCTGCGGTGTACCTTCTTCTACAATAACACCGTCAGCCATAAAGACAACGCGGTCGCCGACTTCTTTTGCAAAGCCCATTTCGTGGGTAACAACTACCATAGTCATTCCTTCGTTGGCAAGTTCTTTCATAACATCCAAAACTTCGCCGACCATCTCAGGGTCCAGCGCTGATGTCGGCTCATCAAAGAGCATTACATCAGGCTCCATACAAAGTGAACGGACTATCGCAATACGCTGTTTTTGTCCGCCGGAAAGTTGGGAAGGATAGGCCTGTGCTCTGTCAGCAAGTCCGACACGCTCTAAAAGTGCCATAGCCTTTTCTTCGGCTTCTTTCTTTGACTTTTTGAGGAGTTTCATCGGTGCTATGGTAAGATTTTTGAGTATCGTCATATTCGGGAAAAGATTGAAATGCTGGAAAACCATTCCCATTTTTCGGCGGTGTTTGTTAATCTTTGCATGAGGTGCTGTAATATCAAGTCCCTCAAAGATTATCTGTCCCGAAGTGGGATATTCGAGCAAATTCAAAGACCTGAGCAAGGTGGATTTTCCCGAGCCCGACGGCCCAATAACAACAACCACTTCACCTTTGTGGATATCAAGATTGATTCCATCTAATGCACGAATTTTTGTAACACCGTCAGTGTATTTTTTGTTTTTTCTGGGTTTGTAATGCTTTTTGAGGTCTTTTACGCTGATAAGAACATTATCGTTCATTTTTCCTCAGCCTCCTCTCAACAATTCCTACAAGCCATGTAAGCAGCATAACAATAGCAAGGTATATCAGTGCTACGGCAATAAGGGGCATAAACGCAGAGAAAGTTACTCCGCGAATAGCGTTACCTGCTCTTGTCAAATCGAGAACTCCTACATAACCTGCAACAGAAGTTTCTTTGAGCAACGCGATAAACTCGTTGAGCAAAGTAGGAAGAACATTTTTAAATGCCTGCGGAATAATGACATATATCATCGTCTGGATATAGTTAAAGCCCATCGCACGACCTGCTTCAAACTGTCCGACATCAATAGACATAATGCCACCTCTGAAAATCTCGGCAACATAGGCACCTGAATTTATACCGAAAGCAAAGGTTGCAACCATAATATCGTTTGTAGATGTTGCAAAAATGATGAAATAAATAATAAGCAACTGAACAACAACAGGCGTTCCGCGAATTATAGTAAGATAAATTTTGCAAATTGCATTGAAGAATTTAAGTATGTAGTAAGAAATTGAGCCGTTATACTTCATACTTTCACTATTGTTGTCGTATGTAGTTCGCACAGCCGCAACAATTATGCCGATAATAATACCGATAATTGCAGCAAACAGAGTAATCAACAGAGTGTTTTCAAGACCTGTAAGCATTGACTTCCATCTGTCTGCCTGAATAAAGTTCAAATCAAACTCGGCTTTTATCTGTTCAAACCATTCTGCCATTACTTCACCTCCGATTGAAAATAAGGGGCAGCCCCCTGCCCCTTAATAGATTATCTTATGCAGTAATATATTTGTCGATTATCTTCTGAATTGTACCGTTTTCGGTAAGTTTTGCAAGAGAAGCGTTTACTTTCTGCAATAACTCTGTGTTATCTTTTGCAAAGCAGATTGCGTATTCTTCTTCAACATATTCGGTATCAAGGATTTTTAAACCTTCGTTGGATTTAACATAGGATTTTGCCGGCTCGTTATCAATGATAACGCAGTCAACTTTTCCTGCAACCAATGCTGCAACAGCGTCGTTACCTGTCTGGAATTCGGTAACTTTGTCAGCACCGAGACCGCCGTTCTCAACTGTATCGGAAACATAGATGTCACCGGTTGTTGAAAGTTGAACGCCTGCTTTGAGTCCTCTTTCTACCAAATCGTCAAAAGTCTTGACAGTTGAGTCTTCTTTAACGATGATAACTTGTTTTGCTTTTGCGTATGGTGTTGAGAAAGAAACAGACTGCTCACGCTCTTCTGTCTTTGTCATACCTGCCATACCGATATCGTATTTCTTTGTCTGTACGCCTGTGATGATAGCGTCAAATTCGATATCAACGATTTGAAGTTCCATACCGAGGTCTTCTGCGATAGCAGCGGCTATTTCAGCATCAATACCGACAATGTTTTCGCCGTCGTAAAACTCATAAGGCGGGAAGAAAGGATTTGTTGCCATAACAAGTTTTTCTTTTGAGTCTTTTTGTGCGTCGTTTGAAGTAGCGCCGTTTTCACCGCATCCGCTCAAAACGCAAACGGATGAAATAAGTAAAATTGCAAGAATTAATGATAATAATTTTTTCATGAAATTATCCTCCGTATTATTTAGTAAAATTATTATATAACATAAGAGTATAATTTTCAATAGTGATTTTGCATAAACATATGGAAAGTATTGCATATATTTATGCTATTATGCAAAATATATCAATATTTCTTGCATTTATGCAAGTAATATGCAAAATTAAAGAGCAGTAAGAATTACTTACTGCTCTAAAAAATTAAACTAATTCGATAATAGCCATCTCTGCGGCATCGCCACGACGGGGACCGATTTTTGTGATGCGTGTGTAACCGCCGTTGCGGTCAGCATACTTCGGAGCGATCTCCTTGAAAAGTTTTGTAGCAACATCTTCTTTTGTAATAAAAGCCATAACCTGGCGTTTATTGGCGAGTGTGTCATTTTTGGCTATTGTAATCATTTTCTCTGCGAGGGAACTGACCTCTTTTGCACGAGAAACGGTAGTTTCAATTTTGCCGTTCTCAAGGAAGAATGTTACCAAAGCACGAAGCATAGCCATTCTTGCGTCGGTGGCTCTTCCCAATTTTCTTTTTCCGGCCATTAAAACTCACTCCTTTACTAAATTTTAAAGTGATTGATTATTCATCTTCTTTGCGAAGCGAAAAGCCCAATGTATCGAGTTTATAGATAACCTCTTCGAGTGATTTTCTACCAAGGTTTCTTACTTTCATCATATCCTCTTCGGATTTAGAGATGAGGTCCTCTACTGTGTTGATGCCTGCACGCTTCAAGCAGTTGAACGAACGGACGGACAAATCGAGTTCTTCGATAGTCATTTCCAAGACCTTTTCCTTGCCCTTGTCATCTTTTTCGACCATAATCTCGGTGTTGTATCCTCTGTCGGAGAGGTCAACCAAAAGGTTAAGATGCTCAGTTAATACTTTTGCTGCCAATGAAACTGCTTCCTGTGCGGAGATAACGCCGTTTGTCCATACGGACAAAGTGAGCTTGTCGTAGTCGGTAATCTGACCGACACGAGTGTTATCAACAGTATAATTTACTTTGAGAACAGGAGTATAGATGGAGTCAATCGGAAGGACACCGGCTACCTCGTTTCCTGCAAGAAGTTTGTTCTTCTCAGCGGGAACATAGCCTCTGCCCTTGTCGAGAGTGATTTCCATATTCAGTTTCGCGTCGTCGCTAAGTGTTGCGATATGAAGGTCGGGAGTAAGAATCTCAACCTCGCTGTCGCATTTAATGCTTTCTGCTGTGACCTCACAGGGACCTTCAGCAGTAATTTCACATAACTTAGGACCGTTAGAATGGAGTTTTGCTACGAGACTCTTCATATTAAGAACGATTTCCGTAACATCTTCTTTTACACCGGGAATAGTGGAAAATTCTTGAACAACGCCATCAATTTTTATTGATGTAACGGCAACGCCTTCCAAAGAGGAAAGAAGTACTCTGCGAAGTGAATTTCCCAAAGTAGTACCAAAGCCTCTTTCAAGCGGTTCTACGACAAATCTACCGTACTTTCCGTCGTTGGACAATTCTTCCGTTTCAATTTTTGGTCTTTCTATCTCTATCATCAGCGAATTCCTCCTTAAATATTAACAGTATGATACTGTCATGATGCATATAACCGAATAAGGTATTTGCAAATTACTTGGAGTACAACTCAACGATAAGTGTTTCATCAACTTCAAGGTCGATATCCTCACGCTGAGCCGTGGCAACAACTTTACCCTCAAAGTCCGAAGTCTTTTCAAGATATTTCGGAACAGGGCGTGAAGCACAAGCTTCAAGTACTGCCTTAAATTTTTCGCTAGAACGGCTGTTTTCTGCAATAGCAATAACTTCGCCCTCTTTTGTGAGGTATGAAGGAATGTCTACGCGCTTGCCGTTTACTGTAAAGTGACCATGGTTAACAAGTTGTCTTGCTTCTGCATGAGAAGAAGCCCAACCAAGTCTGTATACTGTATTATCAAGACGGCTCTCCAAAATTGCAAGCAAAGCATCACCTGTTTTGCCTTCTTTGTTTTCAGCCATTGCATAATACTTTCTGAACTGACTTTCAAGTACTCCGTAGTAGCGTCTTGTCATCTGCTTTGCACGAAGCTGACGGCCGTACTCGGAATTTTTCTTACGTCCCTGACCGTGCTGGCCGGGTGCGTATGCTCTACGAGTGAGAGCACATTTGTCTGTATAGCATCTCTCGCCCTTTAAGAAAAGTTTTTGACCTTCTCTGCGGCACTGTCTGCATACAGCCTCTGTATATCTTGCCATAAGATTTTTACCTCCTGATATATTCTGTTAGACACGTCTTCTCTTCGGAGGACGGCATCCGTTGTGAGGAATCGGAGTAACGTCTTTGATCATTGTTACTTCCAAACCTGCTGTCTGTAATGCTCTGATTGCAGCTTCACGTCCCTGGCCGGGGCCTTTAACGTAAACTTCTACAGATTTCATTCCGTGGTCCATAGCAGCTTTTGCTGCTGTTTCTGCTGCTGACTGTGCAGCAAACGGAGTGGATTTTCTTGAACCTCTGAAGCCGAGTTCGCCGGCACTTGCCCAAGAAATAGCATTACCCTGTGTATCAGAAATAGTAACTATTGTGTTGTTAAATGTTGACTGAATATGTGCGCTGCCTTTTTCGATATTCTTTCTGTCACGACGGCGGCGTACAGTAGTCTTTTTAGTTTTTACTGCCATAAAGTATGCCCTCCCTTACTTCTTCTTGTTGGCCATCGTCTTACGAGGACCTTTGCGAGTACGAGCGTTTGTCTTTGAACGCTGACCTCTTACCGGTAAGCCTTTTCTATGGCGGACACCACGATAACTGCCGATTTCGATAAGTCTTTTGATATCAAAAGCAACATCACGTCTGAGGTCACCCTCAACGCGGCAGTTGTGGTCAATATATTCTCTGAGTTTTGATACATCTTCTTCTGTCAAATCTCTGACACGAGTGTCAGGATTAACACCTGTTGCAGCAATAATGTCGCTTGCAGTTTTTCTTCCTATACCGAAAATATAAGTAAGACCGATTTCGATTCTCTTATCTCTCGGCAAGTCAACACCTGCTATACGAGCCATTTAGTTGCACCTCCATTTTAAAATTATTTGGGCTTTAGCCCTGTTAGTAAATCAGTGTGAATTAGCCCTGGCGCTGTTTGTGCTTGGGGTTCTCACAGATTACCATGATTTTACCGTGTCTTTTGATAATCTTGCACTTTTCACACATTTTCTTTACTGAAGGTCTGACTTTCACTTGAATCATTCCTTTCCTTAGTTTTGATTAAAAATCACTTTGAACGCCATGTGATTCTGCCACGGGTTAAGTCATACGGTGACATCTCTACCGTTACCTTATCACCGGGGAGAATACGGATGAAGTTCATTCTTAATTTGCCTGAGATAACAGCCAGAATTTTGTGGCCGTTTTTGAGTTCTACGTTAAACTGTGCGTTAGGTAGAGCCTCTGTTACTGTACCTTCTATTTCGATTACGTCTTGTTTAGACATTGTTGACCTCCTGTTTTGATTTTTGATATCGCCTGTCTTATCTTAAGATTCGAGTGGATATCTTCAATTTGATAATTAGTCAGTTGTAAATGCTTTATGTTTTTCTTCTTCGGCTTTTCAAGTTTACGGCTTTTGCCGTCACAAATGAGTGCCGAATCGGAAAGTACCTTTGTAACTACGAAAAACTCGCCTTTTTCTTTGCCCGCTTTCGCAATTACTACCGTTCCCGTGCTTATTTCCATATTGCACCTCAATCAGGCACGGTCATAATAACGGGACCGTCGGGTGTAATCGCTACGGTATGCTCAAAATGGGCAGAAAGGCTGCCGTCTTTTGTTACGGTAGTCCAATCATCTGACAGGACTTCGACATCGTATTTACCCTGATTAACCATCGGTTCAATCGCTATGGTCATTCCGGGAATGAGGCGTGGACCTCTTCCCGCTGTACCGAAATTTGGTACACTTGGTTCTTCGTGCAGTTTCGCACCTACGCCGTGGCCGACAAAATCTCGTACCACCGAGTAGCCGCGAGTTTCGACATACTTTTGCACGGCAGATGAGATATCGCCTACGCGATTTCCCGCTACTGCCTTTTGTATCCCCTGAAAAAGACTTTCCTTTGTTGCGTCTAAAAGCATTCTCGCTTCTTTTGAAATATCGCCGCACGGGAAGGTATAGGCGTTGTCGCCGTGATAACCTTCTAAATATGCGCCGACATCAATCGAAACGATATCGCCCGCTTTAAGGATAATCTTTTTGCTCGGTATGCCATGGATAACCACATTGTTGACAGAAACACAAGCCGAACCGGGAAAGCCGCCGTAACCGAGGAACGAGGGCTTTGCGCCCTGCTCCTCGATGAATTTTTGAACTATGGTATCAATTTCTTTTGTTGATACGCCGGGTTCTACGGCTTCTCCGGCAAGCTTTAATGCTCTTGCCGACAAAGTGCACGCATCCTGCATCTTTCGTATTTCGCGTGCAGTTTTGATAACTATCATAAAATTACGCCTCTAAACATGCCATAGTAAGCGCTATGGTGTCTTCGACTTTTTCCTGACCGTTGACAACAGAGAGTTTACCCTGCTTCTCATAGTATTCTATGAGAGGCTCGGTCTCGGCATGGTAGATGTCAAGACGGTTTTTGACAGTTTCAATCTGGTCGTCCTTACGCTGAATAAGGGCGCCTGTACAAAAATCGCAGATACCGTCAACCTTTGGCTTTAAATCGGTGATATGATACGGTCTGCCGCATTTTTCACAGACACGGCGTCCGGACAAACGAGCGATAATTGTTTCATCAGGTACTTCGATATCGATAACCTTGTCGATAATTATTCCCATGTTGTCCAAAGCCTCGGCTTGGGGAATGGTTCTCGGAAAGCCATCAAGGATAAAGCCGTCCTTGCAATCGTCATTTTTCAGGCGTTCTTTGATGATGCCGATGACGACATCATCGGGAACAAGTTGTCCTGCGTCCATAAACGACTTTGCTTTGAGTCCCATCTCCGTACCGCTTTTCAGTGCTTCACGGATAATGTTACCCGTTGAAATTTGGGGTATATTCAAGTGTTCACTGATGACGGCGGCTTGTGTACCTTTGCCGGCACCGGGAGCACCTAAAAGTATAAGTTTCATATATAACTCCTGTATTGATTAGTCAAGGAAACCTTTGTAATGGCGCATCATCATCTGTGACTCTAACTGTTTAGCAGTTTCAAGAGCAACACCAACGATAATGATGACTGATGTACCGCCCATTGAGAGACCGCCCATACCTGTAACAGCAGCATAGACAATCGGCAAGATAGCGATAGCAGCCAGGAACAAAGCACCTATCAATGTGATTCTCGACAAAATCTTAGCAATAAAATCGGCTGTAGGTCTGCCCGGACGAATACCGGGGATAGTGCCGTTGTTTTGCTTCAAGTTATTTGCCATTTCAATCGGATTATACTGAATGGTTGTGTAGAAGTATGCAAACGCCAAAATCAGTACAAAGTAAAGTACCGAATAGAGCCAACCTGTTGATGAGAATGCTTTAAAGAAGCCTCCCCAGAAACCTTGAAGTTCGCCCTTGGGGTCAACAAACATCTGAATAGTACTCGGGATAGAAAGAATTGATGAAGCGAAGATGATAGGCATAACGCCACCCAAAGCAACCTTGATAGGAAGGTGAGTGGACTGACCGCCGTACATTTTTCTGCCGACAACTCTCTTTGCATACTGAACGGGGATTCTTCTTTCTGCATCCTGCATAAAGGTAATAACCCAGATAACAGCAAGGAAAACAACAATCCAAAGCGGAACGAAGACATAGTATCTTGTGTAACCCTGAACAGCATAGTCCCAATACTTTGTAAGAACATTTACTGTGTACGGAAGTCTTGCAACGATACCCGCAAAGAGCAGGATGGAAATACCGTTTCCGATACCGTACTTGTTAATTTGTTCGCCGAGCCACATCATCAACGCGGTACCTGCCGTAAACGCAAGGATAATTACGATAGCAGCAAACCACAGTGAAAAGCCGGTTGTGTATTTTGCAATCGGTGTGCCGTTTGAGTCTGTTGAACCTTTGAGATAGAAGAAATATGCTGTACCTTGGATAAGACCGAGGGCAACTGTTACATAACGTGTAATAGCAGCGATTTTCTTTCTACCTTCTTCACCCTCTTTTGAAAGTCTCTCAAGAGGAGGAATGGCAACACAGAGCAATTGCATAATAATCGAACTGTTGATGTATGGTGTGATACCCATAGCGAAGATGGTCGCATTTGAGAACGCACCGCCCGACAAGGTGTTGAGGTATGAAAGCAGAGAACCGCTTTCGTCAACAGCCTGCATTACATTTGCAAGAGCATCCATATTAAGGAACGGTACAGGAATGACCGAACCGATACGGAATACTATTACGATGAGTAATGTGAATAAAATTTTCTTTCTGAGGTCCGGAATAGACCAAGCATTTCTAATTGTCTTAAACAATTAAATCACCTCAGCCTTTCCGCCCGCAGCCTCAATCTTTGATTTGGCAGAGTCGGAAAAAGCCGATACCTTAACAGTAAGTTTCTTTGTAAGTGTACCGTTTGCAAGAATCTTTACGCTGTCAAAGGAATTCTTAACAACTCCAGCCTCAACGAGTGCATTGACATCTACAACTGCACCGTCTTCGAATTTGTTGAGAGTACCGACATTTACGCAAACAACTTTCTTAGCAAAGATGTTGTTGAAGCCACGCTTCGGAAGTCTTCTTTGCAAAGGCATCTGTCCGCCTTCAAAGCCTACTCTCATACCTTTACCGGCTCTTGCTTTTTGACCTTTGTGGCCTTTGCCTGCTGTTTTGCCCCAGCCTGAGCCGTGTCCTCTACCGATTCTCTTAGCGTCCTTTTTGGAGCCTTCAACCGGAGATAATTCATACAACTTCAATTAAAGCACCTCCTTAGTTTTCTTCAACCACTACGAGGTGGATAATCTTGTTTACTTTACCCTTTGTAGCGTCGTTATCGGGTTGAACCGTAACGTCGCCGATCTTCTTAAGACCAAGGGCATAAGCGGTTGCAATCTGGTCTTTCTTAGAACCGATAAGGCTCTTTACTAACTTAATTTTCATATCTGCAACCCCCTTATACGATTTCCTTAACGGATTTACCGCGGATTGCGGCAACTTCTTCAACCGTACGGAGCTGTGCAAGTCCCGAAAGGGTAGCACGAACTACGTTGCACGGATTGTTTGAACGCAAAGCTTTTGTTCTGATGTCCTTGATGCCTACTGCTTCGACAACGGCACGAACAGGACCGCCTGCGATAACACCGGTACCGGGAGCAGCGGGTTTCATCAAAACTCTGCCTGCACCGTATTCACCGATAATTTCGTGAGGTATTGTTGTACCTTTGAGCGAAACTTTCATGAGGTGCTTTTTAGCGTCCTCAATACCCTTGCGGATAGCGTCGGGAACTTCGCCTGCTTTGCCTATACCGAAGCCTACTGTACCCTGACCGTCACCAACTACTACGAGGGCTGCGAATTTCATAACACGACCGCCCTTTACAGTTTTTGATACACGGTTGATGGCAACAACGCGTTCGGTAAGTTCCATTGTTGATGCGTCTAAAATTTTAGCCAAAGTTATTCCTCCCCTTCCTTAGAAATTGAGGCCGCCCTCACGGGCGCCTTCGGCCAATTCTTTTACACGGCCGTGATAAATGTTTCCGCCTCTGTCAAATACGACATCGGTGATATTCTGCTCTTTGGCACGCTCAGCGATGAGTTTGCCGACAGCCTTGGCTGCTTCTTTGTTGCCGCCGCCTGTTATTGTCTTGTCAAGTGAAGATGCACTGCAAAGTGTAACACCCTTAACGTCGTCAATAATCTGTGCATAAATGTTGTTTGTGGAGCGGAATACACAAAGGCGAGGACACTGTGCTGTGCCGTTTATTTTACCGCGTACTCTTTTGTGTCTTAAAGCACGGGCTTTTTTAGAATCAGGTCTAGAAACCATTGTTAATACACTCCTTCAATTATGCTTTACCGGCCTTGCCTTCCTTACGGCGTACATACTCGCCAACATAGCGAATACCTTTGCCCTTGTAAGGTTCCGGCGGACGTTTTTCTCTTACTTCGGCAGCAAACTGACCAACCTTTTGCTTATCAATGCCGTTGATGATGATTGAGTTGGGGTTGGGTACTTCGATAGTAATATCAGCAGTATCTTCCATCTCAACCGTATGTGAATAACCGAGGTTCATAACGAGCTTTTTGCCCTGTTTCTGAACACGGTATCCAACACCCTGTACTTCGAGTTCCTTCTTGTAGCCTTCTGTAACACCTGTCACCATATTTGCGATGAGTGTTCTTGTAAGGCCGTGAAGTGAACGGTTTTCTTTGTCGTCGTTAGGACGCTTTACTTCGATTACAGGTCCGTTGATTTCGACTGTCATAGCAGGATTGATAGCCTGTGTGAGTTGACCTTTCGGGCCTTTGACAGTCATAACGCCGTTTTCAAATTTAGCTTCGACACCGGCGGGAATATTTATAGGTTTTCTTCCAATTCGAGACATCTTCGCACCTCCTTACCAAATGAATGCGAGGACTTCACCGCCGACATTCTCTTTGCGTGCCTGACGGTCGGTCATAACACCCTTTGATGTAGAGATGATTGCGATGCCGAGGCCTTTCATAACCTTGGGCATATCCTCAACATTACTGTAAATACGCAAACCGGGCTTTGATACACGTCTTAAACCCTGGATAACGGGAGTTTTACCCTCGCCGTACTTCAAGGTTACTGTGATGATACCCTGTTTGCCGTCTTCTTCTACTGAGAAATTTTTGATGTATCCCTCGTCCAAAAGAATCTGACAAATAGACTTCTTCATATTGGATGCGGGAATCTGTACTGTATCGTGTTTAGCTGAATTAGCGTTACGGATTCGTGTAAGTAAATCAGCTATTGTATCAGTAATCTGCATAACTTTACTCCTCCTTAACCTTTACCAGCTTGCTTTTTTAACACCGGGAATTTCGCCTTTGTAAGCGAGTTCACGGAAGCAAATACGACATACACCGAATTTTCTAAGGTAGGCGTGTGGTCTACCGCAGATTTTACATCTTGTGTATTCTCTTGTAGAAAATTTCTGCTTTCTTTTCTGCTTGTTTTTCATAGCAGTCTTAGCCACAACAATCCCTCCTTACTTTGCGAACGGAGCGCCCATCAAGCTCAAAAGCTCACGAGCCTCTTCGTCTGTTTTTGCGGTAGTAACAAAGCAGATGTCCATACCGCGAACCTGGTCTACTTTATCGTAATCAATCTCGGGGAAAATCAACTGCTCTTTAAGACCGAGTGCATAGTTGCCTCTGCCGTCAAAAGAGTTGGGGTTGATACCTCTAAAGTCACGAACTCTCGGCAACGCAATGTTGAAAAGTCTGTCAAGGAATTCATACATTCTCTCGCCTCTAAGTGTAACTTTTGCACCAATCGGCATTCCCTCACGCAGTTTGAAGTTAGCGACTGACTTTCTTGCTTTACATACAAGAGCCTTCTGACCTGTAATCTGAGCGAGGTCGGAAAGGATAGCATCCATAGCCTTGGGGTTGTCTTTAACTTCGCCTGCACCTACGTTAACTACGATTTTGTCTAACTTCGGAATTTGCATAACACTCTTGTAGGAGAATTTCTTCATAAGAGCAGGTGCAACTTCTTCGTTATAATACTTTTTAAGTCTTGCCATTTCTTATATCCTCCTTAAAGTGCTTCGCCGCATTTTTTACAAATACGACCTTTTGTGCCGTCTTCGTAGATTTTGTGACCTACTCTTGTCGGCTTTTTGCAACGGGGGCAAATAATCTGTACTTTGCTTGCGTACATAGCACCCTCAGCCTTGATGATGCCGCCGGGCTCGCCCATTCTTCTGGGTTTAACATGTTTTGAAACCATATTTACCTTTTCGACGATAACTTTGCCTTCTTTGGGAGATACAGCCAAAACAGAGCCTTTTTTGCCCTTATCTTTACCGCTCAAAACTAAAACGGTGTCACCTGTTTTTACATGAACTTTATTCATTTATGACACCTCCATTAAAGTACTTCCGGAGCAAGGGAAAGAATCTTCATATAGTCTTTATCACGAAGTTCTCTTGCAACGGGTCCGAAGATACGAGTTCCGCGAGGGTTCTTATCTTCCTTAATAATTACTGCTGCGTTTTCATCAAAACGGATGTAAGTACCGTCGTCTCTGCGAACGCCCTTTGCAGAACGAACTACGACTGCACGAACAACATCGCCTTTCTTAACAACGCCGCCCGGAGTTGCTTTCTTAACGGAAGCAACAATAACATCGCCAATGTTGGCGTATTTTCTCCTGGTTCCGCCGAGTACACGAATGCACATAAGTTCTTTTGCCCCTGTGTTGTCGGCAACCTTGAGATAAGTCTGTTGTTGAATCATAATTTTTTTCTCCTCTCAAGTAAAACTTATTTAGCCTTTTCGATAATCTCGACAAGACGCCATCTCTTATCTTTTGACAAGGGACGAGTCTCCATGATTTTAACGCGGTCACCGATACCGCACTCGTTTTTCTCATCGTGAGCCTTTACTTTGATAGAACGCTTAACGATTTTGTTATAAAGCGGGTGCTTTACGCTGTCCTCGATGAGGATAACCGCGGTTTTGTCCATTTTGTCGGAAACAACTTTACCGACAAGAGTTTTTCTCATATTTCTTTCGCTCATGATAAACCTCCTCGATTATGCTTCGCTGTCTTGGAGTTCGCGAATAACAGTAGATACGCGCGCGATATCTCTCTTGACAGCTTTAATACGCATTGGGTTGTCGAGTTGGTTGATAGCAAGTTGAAAACGGAGATTAAAGAGTTCCTCTTTGAGGTCAGTAAGTTTTAATTCGAGTTCGTTTTCAGATAATTCTCTGAGTTCCTGTGCTTTCATTATGCTTTGACCTCCTCTTCACGTTTTATGAATTTGCATTTGATGGGCAGTTTTGCTGCTGCCAAACGCATAGCTTCTCTTGCAGTATCCTCGTCAACGCCGCCGATTTCGAACATTACTTTATCGGGTTTAACAACTGCTACCCAATATTCGGGTGAACCTTTACCGGAACCCATACGAGTTTCAGCAGGTTTTGCAGTAACGGGTTTATCCGGGAAAATCTTAATCCATACTTTACCGAATCTCTTGCAGTAACGTGTCATAGCAACACGGGCTGCTTCAATCTGGTTAGATGTAATCCATGCGGGCTCCAATGCCTGTAAACCGTACTCGCCGTAAGTAACTGTGTTACCACGAAGTGCTCTACCGGTCATTCTGCCACGATGTTGTCTTCTGTACTTAACTCTTTTTGGCATCAGCATTGCGATTTCCCCCTTCCCTACGAGGTCTTCTTCTGTTGTTCTGACGCTGTGTGCTTTCGTGGAGAACTTCGCCTCTGTAAAGCCATACTTTTACGCCGATTTTGCCGTATGTTGTATTAGCTTCTGCAAAGCCGTAGTCGATATCTGCACGAAGTGTCTGAAGCGGAATAGTACCTTCATGATACTGTTCTGCTCTGGCGATTTCAGCACCGCCCAAACGTCCTGAACACTGGGTTTTGATACCCTTTGCACCGAACTTCATTGCTCTGCCGATAGCCTGTTTCATAGCACGACGGAAAGAAATTCTTCTCTCTAACTGCTGTGCGATAGACTCTGCAACCAACTGAGCGTTGAGGTCAGGTGATTTAACTTCTACTATATTGATAGCAACGGGTTTGTTGAGCATTTTTTCACACTGAAGTCTCAATTTCTCGATTTCAGCACCGCCCTTACCGATAATCATACCGGGCTTAGCGCAGTGAATGTGAATTCTTACTTTCTTGCCGTCACGCTCAATTTCGATTTTCGGGATACCGGCAGCATAAAGTTGCTTTTTCAAAGTTTTGCGGAGGTTGTAGTCTTCAACGAGTGTGTCGCCGAATTCCTTTTTACCTGCAAACCAACGGGAGTCCCAATCTTTGATTATACCTACACGCAAACCGTGCGGATTTACTTTCTGGCCCATATACTCTTACCTCCTTATTCTCTTTCCTTGAGCACGAGTGTGATATGAGAAGTTTTCTTATTAATACGATAAGCTCTTCCCTGTGCTCTCGGACGGATTCTTTTGAGTGTCGGACCTTGACTTACATAGCATTCTGCTACATAAAGGTTAGCCACATCCATATCATGGTTATTCTCAGCATTTGCTGTTGCCGATTTGAGCAACTTCAAAAGCAACTCGCAAGCAGCCTTGGGAGTTTGCTCAAGAATAGCCTTTGCAAGTTTTACGTCCTTGCCTCTGATGAGGTCAAGTACAATTGAAACCTTGCGAGGTGAGATGCGGACATAATTCATATATGCCTTTGATTCCATTGCAATTCTCTCCTTTGTCTTACTTACTTGTTTTTGAACCGGCATGACCGCGGAATGTTCTTGTGGGAGCAAACTCGCCGAGCTTGTGTCCTACCATATCCTCGGTAACATAAACCGGAACATGCTTTCTGCCGTCATGGACAGCAAATGTGTGACCTACAAATTCAGGGAAAATTGTAGAACTTCTTGACCAAGTCTTCAAAATTCTCTTTTCACCCGAAGCGTTCATTTCTTGAACTCTTTTGAACAGCGCAGGCTGAACAAAAGGTCCTTTTTTAGTACTTCTACTCATAATTCAAGTTCCTTCCTTTCTGCCTTACTTGCTGTTTCTTCTCTTGACAATTAACTTGTCAGAACGGTTGTGTGTCTTTCTGGTCTTATAACCGAGAGCAGGTTTACCCCAAGGGGTAACAGGTCCGGGACGACCAACAGGGGACTTACCTTCACCACCACCGTGCGGGTGGTCGTTCGGGTTCATAACAGAACCGCGGACTGTCGGGCGGATACCCATGTTTCTCTTTCTTCCTGCTTTACCTATCTTGACATTCTCGTGGTCGGTGTTACTTACCTGACCGATAGTTGCCATACAGGTTTCGGGAACGTTACGAAGTTCGCCGCTCGGTAATCTTAACAATGCCATACCGTTTTCTTTAGCCATAAGCTGAGCCATATTACCTGCTGCACGAGCAAGCTGTGCGCCTCTGCCGGGATAAAGTTCAACATTGTGGATAAATGTACCTGTCGGGATAGCGTTGAGCGGGAGGGCATTACCGGGTCTGATATCGGCATCTGCACCGGCAACGATTTTGTCGCCGACTTTGATTCCGTTAGGAGCGATGATATATGCCTTTTCGCCGTCTGCATATTCGATAAGTGCGATAAACGCTGAACGGTTGGGATCGTACTCGAGGGTTTTAACTGTACCCTCAACGCCGAATTTCTGGCGTTTGAAATCAATTATACGATACTTTCTACGGTTGCCGCCGCCTCTGTGACGGACTGTGATTCTACCGTAGCTGTTACGGCCTGAATTCTTTTTAAGCGGAGCGAGCAAGCTCTTCTCCGGAGCAACCTTAGAGAGTTCCGAGTAATCAGTAACCGACATATTACGACGAGCGTTTGTAGTCGGCTTGTAAACTTTAATAGCCATTTTATTCACTCTCCTCATGATGGCTTTGCGGGATTATGGCGTATCCCATACATTCTGCCTGAAATTATAAGTATTTTTTCAGGCTTACATCATGCCTTCAAAAAATTCAATATTCTTACTCTTTTCAGTCAAAGTAACATAGGCTTTTTTCCAGCTTCTTGTGTAGCCTTCGGTTCTTCCCTGACGGCGAAGTTGACCTCTGACATTTACTGTGTTGACCTTTGCAACTTTTACTTTGAAAAGTTCTTCAACAGCTCTTGCTATATCAATCTTTGTGGCTGACTTAGCTACCTCGAAAGTATATTTCTTAGCTGCGATACCCTGCATTGCTTTCTCAGTGATGATAGGGCGAATTACGATATCCTGTGCTCTCATGCATATACCTCCTCGATTTTTGTAAGTGCATCCTTTGCGATGATGAGTTTGTCAGCGTTTAACATATCGTAAACGTTCAACTCGTTAACCTGTGCTGTCTTTACACCTGCGATATTGCGAGCCGACTTGATAACATTTGTATCAAGGTCTGAAAGTACGATGAGTGCTTTCTTCTCAGAACCGACTGCTGTAAGCATAGAAGCAATCTTCTGTGTTTTGATTTCATCCAAAGCGATGGAATCGATTACGATGATTTCTTCTGCCTGTGCCTTTGCCGAGAAAGCAGATTTCATAGCAAGTCTTCTGACTTTCTTGTTAACAGAGAATCTGTAACTTCTGGGCTTCGGTGCAAAAACGATACCGCCGTGATACCACTGAGGTGCTCTTGTTGAGCCCTGGCGTGCTCTGCCTGTACCCTTTTGTCTCCACGGTTTTTTACCGCCGCCGGAAACTTCCGAACGAGTAAGAGCAGACTGTGTACCCTGACGCTGGTTAGCAAGATAACTTACTACCATCTGATGCATTACTGCTTTGTTAGGCTCAATACCGAAGATTGAATCCGAAAGGTCAACTGTACCGACCTTTTTGCCCTGCATGTCTAAAACATTAACACTTGACATAATATTCTCTCCTCCCTTAAGCCTTTACGCTGTCTTTGATAACAACTGTACCGCCGTTAGGTCCGGGAACGGCACCTTTGATAGCGATTAAGTTGTTCTCAGCGTCAACCTTAACAACTGTAAGATTTTGAACGGTTACTGTTTCGGCACCGAGGTGACCTGCCATCTTCTTGCCTTTCCATACTCGAGAGGGAGAAGAACAAGCGCCCATGGAACCGCCGTGGCGTGCAACAGGACCGGAACCGTGAGTCTCTTTGAGTCTGCCGAAGTTCCAGCGTTTGATAACGCCTGCGTAACCTTTACCTTTGCTCTTGCCTGTAACATCAACTTTGTTACCTGCTTCGAATGTGTCTGCTTTGATAATCTGACCGAGTTCAAAAGAACCGCAATCATCAAAACGGAACTCTTTGAGAGTTCTTTTGGGTGCTACATCTGCCTTTTTGAAGTGTCCCTGCAAAGGCTTTGTAACGTGTTTGGGCTTGATGTCGCCGAAACCAATCTGGACTGCATCATAGCCGTCGTTTTCTACTGTCTTTTTCTGTGAAACAACGCAAGGACCTGCTTCAACAACAGTAACGGGAACGACTTTTCCCTTTTCGTCGAAGATTTGTGTCATACCAATCTTCTTGCCGATTAATGCTTTCTGCATCATCTATTCCTCCTTGTTTAGGTTATTGGTCGGCTTTTGCCGACATGACCCTGTCTGCTTGTAGGTTGAAAAAGTTCGAGTGGGTTATAACTTGATTTCAATTTCAACGCCGGCAGGGAGTTCTAAGCTCATAAGAGCCTCGACTGTCTTGTTTGACGGTCTTAAAATGTCGATAAGACGCTTGTGAGTTCTCATTTCGAACTGCTCTCTGCTGTCCTTGTACTTATGAACAGCACGAAGAATCGTAACGACCTGCTTTTCTGTAGGAAGCGGAACGGGACCCGATACACGAGCGCCTGTACGCTTTGCTGTAGCAACGATTCTTTCTGCGGATTGATCAACCAACTGATGGTCGTAACCCTTCAATCTTATCCTGATTTTTTCCTTGACTGCCATATTGTCGCCTCCATAAAAAATTTTCTTACGCCTTGTCCTTTGCCTTTTTGCAGGCACGCATGATTACCTGCGTTATTTTCGGGCTGCGGCACTCGGCGCTTCTTGTTGGCGGGCAATGTCGAACATCTTTCCACTAAACCGGGTGTTCCCACCCCGTTCATCAAAAAACCGATTAACCATCGTTAACCGGTATGGAAAGCAAACTTGTGGCATAGTGGCACAGCAACCCCAGTGTCACTCCACAAAACTATTCTGTCGCCCGGTTTAAAATCGGACATACTCCACGGAAAAACCGACCGAAATGGTCGCAACCTCCCGCTTCATCGCATATCTTTGCAGTCACGCAAAGAGAATTATAATATATATATATAACAAAATCAAGGATTTTCGAGAAATTCGTTCCGTAGAAATTTAATAAACTTTATCTGTAAAATTTGTGCAATTTTCACAAAGTTTTTCAACTCTGTAAAATGTTGTATTTTACTCGACGAAATGCCACAAAATATTGTGTTATTTAGCCGTAAAAAGTGGTATAAGTACCATAAGTATCATCAGCACAACACAGATTAACGCTACTAATCGTACTACTGTTTTGCGATTTTTCATAATATGCTTCCTCACTTTTATAAAAATTGAAAATTTTTTCATTTTTTCCTTCTCGGACTTGAAAAGATATATAAATAAGGCTACAATAAAATTATATCGGAGGTGGATTATGCTTTCTATATACTTAGGAAAAACAAAAGACAAAACGCGCCTGCTCATCGGCTCTGCTGTAGTCTTGGCGGCAAAAGGCAAAAATGCACTTTTTGTTTCATTTGGCTCTGACAACGAGGAAATATACAAGGAAACTTTTGAATATTTTCCGAATATCACAAAACTTTTCTCTCCCGTAGCCCTTGACTCCGATGTAGAAATGACTCAGGCACGGCTTGTGCAGACTTCAAAGGTCTTTCGAGATTTGTTCGATACCGCAGTAAAAATGGCACTTACATGCAAATACGATATGCTGATTTTGGACGGCATTTTTGATACCGCCGAAAAAGGATATCTCACCGAATCCGAAATATATGACTTTCTTTCAAATATACCCGACAGCCTTGAAGTTATCTGTTCGGGAAAAACTGCAAACGAAAAGTTCATTCAACTTGCAAAAAATGCGATAAATCTTTTAGACAGTACAGAACAAAATTTAAGCGACAGCGAATAACGCTGTCGCCTTTATTTTTGCTTATAGTTATCTCTTCTGCGCTACTTCTCCCAAACGCTTGTAGATGCTGTTTTCTTCTACATAACCGCGAACAAATGAAAGCGGATAAACGCTTGTATTCCTGCCGATTACCGTTCCGGGATTCATAACGGAGTTACAGCCGACTTCAACGAAGTCACCTATCATAGCACCGAATTTCTTGACATTTGTCGGGATTTTCTCTCCGTCACACATAACGGTAACGAGCGACTTGTCGCTTTTTAAGTTTGATGCTATTGTACCCGCACCTGTGTGGGACTTGTATCCGTAGATACTGTCGCCGACATAGTTGTAATGCGGAGTTTGGACATTGTCAAACAAAATGCTGTTTTTCAGTTCTGTCGAGTTGCCGACTACGGCATTCTTGCCGACAATCGCACTTCCTCTTATAAAAGCACAATGGCGAATTTCGGCGTTCTCGTCAATGATAAGCGGACCGTTTAAAGAAGCAGTCGGGGCAACCACAGCACTTTTTGCTACCCAGATATCATCGGCGATTTTATCAAACTTTTCGCTGTCGAGAGTTTCTCCCAGTTCGAGGATAAAGTCCTTTATTTTCGGCAAAGCCTCCCACGGATACTCTATTGTATCAAAAAGAGGTTTTGCAATAGTGTGGGACAAATCGTAAAGGTTTTTTATTTTCAGTTTTTCCATGGTAATATCTCCTGTGAATTTTTCTCATTATACCGCAAAAACATATCATCTGCAAGTTTATTTCTATTATTCTAAATTACCGCCATATTCAAAAGCAACATCATTCAAAAAGTACATTTTGAAGGTAAAAACTATTAAATAGTACACTTGTTGTTGCTCGATAAACCGGGATTTGTCAATATAATATCTTCTCAGGTCTGTGGGCATAGAAAACAGCTTTTGGATTGAAAGACATAATATACTCCCAATCTTTTTTCAGCATTTCGTTATCTTCATATGCTGCCGAATAATCCATGGGTTCCATATCACCGACTAAGCAATTACCGTCATCTAATATCAAAGCAATGCTGTCTTTGCTATGACTTGGAATGCTGATGATTTCACCGCAAATTCCAATTGAAGATAAAAAACTCCTGCTGTCTTGGCACGAAATGACAGTGGCGGCTGTTTCATTGATTGCAGTATACGTCAGTTTGTCTTTTTTGAATATGCTGTCAGAAAAGTGAACAAATTCCTTTTGTGTGTCAGCCAGAAGCAGCTTAACCCCTTGATTCATCAGCTCGCTGATAAGTCCCATATGGTCCGGATGATAGTGAGTTGCCAATACATACGAAATATCTGTTATTTTGAGGTTCGCACCTTTAATAGATTTATAAAATGCAGACATCGTTCCGGCATAGTCAGTATCAACAAGCAACGTACCGTTTTGTCCCTGAATGTAAAAAGTATTCGTATTTCCGTATCTCAACTTAATGATAACATGTACCTCCGCAAATTCTAATTTGTTTAATTCCGAAATCGGAATTTTGTACTAATCAAGCCACTGAATAAAAGCAGTCTTATCAGAACTATTATATCCAGCACCTTCGTAGAACTTTAATGTTGTTTCTTTCTTCGAACCTGTAAGCAACATCATCTTATAGCAATTCTCCTTCTGCGCTATACTCTTTGCATAATTCAAACATTCTGTTGCATAGCCACATCCTCTATAATTCTCATTTGTAACAACATTTTCAATAAATGCATATGGTCTTATTCCTCTCGTAAGATTCGAAATAATAACACAAACGCACGAAGAAACAATTTCCCCATCTAACTCTTTCACAATAATATGATGATTATTGTCTTTAATTATAGTTTCCCAAGTTGTCTTCAAATGCTCAGTCATTTTAGGAACAGTATCTTCATGTAGTTCCAAGTACAATTTCAATAAATCATCTAATTCTGTATCATATATTTCTCTAACCATAAAACCACCTTCAAAAAGAAAATTCTAATTTGTTGGGATTATTATATCAAATTTCGGTTGCTAAATCAAGGCGAAGCCTTGTATATCATCAAGCCGCAGGACATTTATACACGCCTATGGCGTGATGAGATACAAAGGCGGCAAGCCGCCGTTGATGATATACCGCCTATGGCGGATGATATACCAAGCCTTGCGGCTTGGATAAAAAAAACAACATCGCATTGCGATGTTGTTTTTTTGGTGGGCCATCAGGGACTCGAACCCCGGACCAACCGGTTATGAGCCGGTTGCTCTGACCAACTGAGCTAATGGCCCTTGGCGCAAAGTGTATTATATCAACTTTATTTCTGTTTGTCAACGAGTATGGGCAAATTACTTGTCGGTTTTTTCGGATTTTTTACGCAGGTTTTCAAAAAGAGAATGTGTCGATTGTTTCTTTTCTTTTCCTATAACCGTTATTTCGACAGTATCGCCTTCTTTTGCACCTTCAAAAAGTTTTTTCGGCACAGAAAGATGTTCACAGTCTTCTGTTTCGATAATTGCATATTCACTTTCAAATCTATCAATTATTATTTTCATTGAGCATCACCATATCTACTTTACATTTTGAGAATAACTTTGTCAACAATATTATACTTGTTATTGATAAAAACCATATTTCAAGCAAGGATATTTCAGGTTTCACCTTGAAATATTAATAGAAATATGATATACATACTATATACAAAAATTATCGGAGGCAGTTATGAAAGCATTGCGAAAACTCTTTTTTGATACAAAAATGACTTGGCCGAGAGTTATCATCTTCTCACTTATTACAACCGTTATCACCGTTATGGCGCTGGTTATTCCGTTTATTGCACATACTTCTGCCGTCAATATCGGTGTTACATTTGAATGTTGGATTTTCTTTGCACTCATTATCATAATGAACTGCGAAAAGCCACTCGAAGCGGGACTGAAAACTTTTGTTTTCTTCATTATTTCTCAACCGCTTATTTACCTTCTTCAAATTCCTTTCGGCGGAACTTTCGACAACTTCCTTATGAATTATCCGAGATGGTTTATCTGGACTGTTCTGACTTTCCCGGGCGCTATGCTTGCGTGGTTTGTTAAGAAAGATAACATTTGGAGTGCGTTGATACTCTCTGTTGCAACAGGATTTTTGTCCTATGAAGTTATTTATTATCTAAAAGGCTTTTTGGATTATTTCCCGCAAAACACAATTGCACTTATTGTTACACTTTTGATTATTGTTGTTCTTATTTTGACTTTATTGCAAAACTCAACAGCCCGCCTTATCTGTACGGGGATAACTATGATAGTTGCTATTGTATCCCTTATTTTCATTTTCCTTGTTGCATCAAAATCAATGCAGATTTATCAGATAGAATCAAATGTTCCTAATCAATGGGAAATCGTTTCCGTTGAGGGTGATGACATAGGAGATATATCACTCAACAGTGATAAAGATTCTTTTGTTGTCAATGCCGACACCTACGGAAGTTGCGATGTTACCGTCAAAGGTCAAGACGAGGACACACAGGTATATACCATTGAATACAACAACAAAGACGGAATACAGTTTTACAGACACTCTCCACAGTAGAGAAACAGCAAAACGCCGAGAAAGAAAATTTCTCGGCGTTATTTTATTGATTTACTATTTTATCTTTAAGCGGTTTTATGGACATAATCACCACTATACCGATAACGCTTATTATCATTTCGGGGATAAGGTACATTGCGTTGTAAATAAGTGAGTATGCCGCCGCGAGCAGTTGACCGTGAAAATTCGTCAGCATATATTCAGAGAAAGAGTTATTCATATTTGAAAACCATTCTGTTGCATAACTGCCCCACAAAATCCATCCCGATAGAAAATGGCAAAGAAGACGGAGCAAAATCGCGATAATACTACCCAAAACAATCGCCGCGGTATGCGACTTCAACTTATTTTTAAACATACCCGCAGTACCTAAAACAAGATAGGCAACTATATAGTCAAGCAAAGCCATAATGAGTATTGATACCCCTGTAAGCCCCGCAAAAGCGCTGCTCATTGTCGCACCGAGTATCATCTGCAAAAGTCCGTAAACTATTCCGCAGAACATTCCCCATTTTATGCCGTACATATACGAAAGAATCAGCAAAGGCACCATCGAAAAAAGAGTTATAGAACCGCCGAAAGGCAGGGCAAAAACTTTTATCATCGAAAGCACGGTTGCGAGTCCGATAAAAATTCCGCTTGTTACAAGTCTTAATGTATTTGTTTTTGAATTTTGCATAATATCACCTTAAAAAACTTTGTGGCAAATAAAAAAGCCGTACTTGTCGTACGGCGAAAAAACATATTTTCCCTACGACGGCATTATCCGTATCAGGTAAAAGAGTCAGGAAAACTTCTATTCCTATCTCAGCCGATTTTTGCATCAGCACCCCTGTTTATTACAACTTGATTCTACATCAATAAATTTGCTATGTCAAGAAAAAATCGTTGACAGAAAAAGGAAATCAAGTTATACTATTAGTAATAATTCTTAATAGCGAGTGGTTTTATGAATGACAACTCTCAAAACAGAAGAAACACAAAGCAAAGGCAAACCGTACTTGATACCGTTATGGAGCACTGCGACCACCCTACTGCCGAAGAGATTTACCTTGATGTCAGAAAAAAAGACAGCAAAATCAGCAAAGGAACGGTCTACAGGAATCTCAACATATTAAGCGGAAACGGTGATGTAAATCAAGTCAAAGTTCAAGGTGCAGACAGGTTTGACAAAACAACCTGTAATCACTATCACATCATTTGCACCAAATGCAAAAAGGTCTTTGACGCACCGATTGAATATGCAGAGCAGAATGACAGCATAGTTGAAGACAAAACAGGATTTATCATCACAAAACATCAAACAATGTTCGAGGGTATTTGCCCGAAATGTCAAAAAGAAAAAGAGTAAAACTTTTTGCTTTCGGCACAATATAAATATATTTGCTTTCAAAAAATTTTTATAAAGAAAGAGGTAATTATTATGAAAACTTACAAATGCAAAGTGTGCGGCGTAGTATTCGAGGCTGAAAACGACGCTGTTGCCGCTTGCCCTGTTTGCGGTGCATATGGCGACAAACTCGAAGTTGTATCACAGGAAAAGGCTAACCCCTACGCAGGCACACAGACAGAGAAAAATCTTGAAGCCGCTTTTGCAGGCGAATCACAGGCAAGAAACAAATACACCTACTTTGCCTCAAAGGCTAAAAAAGAAGGATATCAGCAGATTGCGGCACTTTTTGAAAAGACCGCAAACAACGAGAAAGAACACGCAAAACTTTGGTTCAAAGAGTTAAACGGAATCGGCACAACTGCTGAAAACCTCCTTGCTGCTGCTGAGGGCGAAAACTACGAGTGGACAGATATGTACGAAGGCTTTGCAAAAACTGCTGACGAAGAAGGTTTCCACGAACTTGCAGAAAAATTCCGCGGTGTTGCCGCTATCGAAAAACAGCACGAAGAACGCTACCGTGCTTTGCTCCACAATGTTGAGGCACAGGAAGTATTCAAGAAGAGCGAAGTCAAGGTTTGGGAATGCCGTAACTGCGGTCATATCGTAGTTGGTACAAACGCTCCCGATGTTTGCCCCGTTTGCGCTCATCCGCAGGCTTATTTTGAAATCCACGAAGCAAACTACTGATACAGTTTTATAAAATAAAACGACTGACAAAATGAAAAACGCCTATGCAAAAAGCATAGGCGTTTTTTGGCGGAGAGGAAGGGATTCGAACCCTTGGTTCCTTTCGGAATCACTAGTTTTCAAGACTAGCTCCTTAAACCGCTCGGACACCTCTCCAAAACACAAGTGTTATTCTATCATACCTGTCTTTTATTGTCAAGAAAAATATTCTCTATGCATAATCTTTGTAATTTTTATGTAATGCTCACCTTCTAAGGTTATGTTCTGCTATCTGTATGCAAAAAATCGGACCTATTACAGAATTCATAATCTACATTCCTACTAGTAATAAGACACTTTCGGATTAAAACAGCCATTTTAGTTCTAAATCAGAAATAAAAATCAGCAAAAAAATAACCCCGGCAGTAGAATTAACTACCACTGGGGTTATTA
>JAGHTC010000033.1 GCA_018065465.1 Candidatus Ruminococcus equi | reverse complement strand
ATGGGCAAAGAATGCAATGCATATGCTCACTACTGGGAAGACCAAGGTGAATCTCCGATTCAATGGCCCGGAGTTGCTATGAACCATGTTTCGGGTAATGTCTACAGCATCGAGATTGACAAGAAATACAACAAGATTATTTTCAGCGAAAACGGTGGCAGCAAGACAGGCGACCTCGATATCCCCGGTGACGGATATATTTACAACAAAAATTCGGGTAACTGGTCACCATACGGAGAACAGCCGACTCAACACGAAACAGGCTCGTCCGATTTCTCCGACCCCGATACACTTTTCGTCTGTGATGACGGAAACTGGGGCAGCGTTTATGTTCACTACTGGGGCTCACAGGAAACACAGTGGCCCGGTGCTCAAATGAATAAAGTCGGCACATACGAAGGCTCTGACCTCTACTCCTTAAAACTTCCTTCGGGACTTTCGGGAATAGTAATTAACATCGGAAGCAACGCACAGCAGTCTTCCGACCTTACAATGCCCGGTGCATACAAAATATTTAAAACAAGTTCAAAAAGTTTTGTAGATGTAAATCAATAATTCAACAATTCAGCGAACCCGCCCTCTCGATTTGAGAGGGCGGGTTTGTTATAGTAAAAGTCAAGGGCGGAGTGTGACCACTCCGCCCTTTTGGGACATTTATGAGATATAGGGGTTTACGAATTTATCTTAAAACGGAAATATTGCTTTATTATTCAACACTTGCAAGTGCTTTTTGAATACAGGTAGCATCGATAACAGTAACAGCACCGTCATTGTCAATATCGGCTTTTGTCACACATATTTTATCTTCTTTAATAAGTTGTGCTTTGTATTTTTGAATATAGGTTGCATCGATAACTGTTAATTCGCCGTCATTGTCTGCATCTCCTGCCGGTGTTGTAAATCCTTTTTCAACGATAACATCAAGCAGTCCGTTATATCTTGAAATGTCGGCATCTTCAATAGCAAAGAAAGTATCTTCTTTTGCGTCATAGACAAATAACGCATAAGGGTAAACGATTTGCCCCGCTCGCCATCCGGTGAGGAATTTATCCTCTATTCTCAAATACTTATACACTTCCCAAAGTTCAAACTCATCGACTTTTGCAGTAATCAATGCCCAGTCGGGAAAACCTTTGAATTCGCCGAAGTGGTAGTAGAGTTCGTCATAGTCAAAGTATGTGAACGTGCGGTCAACATCTGTTGTTTCATCATATTTTTTTACATGATGCGGTCCGTCATACATCCATTTTTCAAAAGCAAAATCAAAAAGATAGTTGTCTTTTTCTGTTTCTGTCGGCATCGGTGTAGGTTCTGCATCAATATATATGATTTCACTAACACAAGAAAGAGAGGCAATTTTTAGTATTTCACCCGCAGTAGTTGAAACAAAAATCGAGGGGTAAATTGTACTTAATCTGTTGAGAGTGATATCAGCCGTTTTTGATATTTCATCAAAGTGTCTTTGGTTATTTTCTGTGAAGTATTTACTTCTTGCTTTGATTTTTGCAAGTCTGTATTCTTCTGCAGTATTAAAATCTTTTTCAGTAAAGCCGAGATATACATCAGATGAATACGAAAGAGCGATACAAATATTCATTTCGCTGTCAGCATCGCAGTCTTCGAGTGCTTTTTTCATTTCATCTGCAAGTTTATTTTCGGCGGGGTTGAGGTCTTCTACATCAGTATCGGCGATTTTGATATACTCTACGGTTTCTATTTCTGCAATCTTTAGTATTGCCGAATATGGTACACCGATAAAAAGTTTTCCCGGAGTAAATAGAGGATTTTCATAAGTAGTGATTTTTTCGATTTCTTTGCATAGTTCATTTGTAGCCGAAACATAGTTATCCAACGCCTCTTGATACGGCACATTTTCGATGGGATATTTCGGATTGTTGTGCGTAATTTCGATAATAGTGCCACCATCGGTTTTGTTGTTGATAATTTCCAAAAGTGAAGGTTCAATTTTGCTTTCATTAGTTTCTGCTAAAGCCGTGAACGGAAAGCAAGAGATAATGAGGACAAGTACTAATAAAAATGATATTGTTTTTTTCACAGCAATTCCTCCTAAATAAATTGATATATTCGCAATACAAAGCGGAATGTTATCTCATAAAGCGTTTTTATATTCCGCTTTGTTTTCTTGCAATAATATAATACAACTGTTTATATT
>JAGHTC010000083.1 GCA_018065465.1 Candidatus Ruminococcus equi | reverse complement strand
ATACCAGCAACATATCTATACAAAGACATTGTTGCTAACTACGACAAGACGTGTTGTCTATTTGATGGGAAAGGCATACCAGACTGCGACAAGATATTCTGCTCATACGAGCGTTGTATGGATGCGATTAAGCAACTGCCGGGCGACTATGTGGTTGTATTTGATGAGTGCCAAGAATTGCTTAATCAGTACTATTTCCGTAACGATGCTTTAGCGACAATATTATGTGGCTATATACACAGAGATACACACAACCACATCTATATGACTGCTACCCCGACCGATGAGTTGATGAGCCTACTCAATGTTATTGAGCGGAACAACATCGTTGTAGATGACAATGTCGGCGAGTGGGAGGATTGGGACTTTTTCATCTATGTACACGAGCAGAAGGGTCGTATAATAAATTTCAATGAGATACTATCTCAAAAATATGACAACTATGTTTTCTACGTCAATTCAAGGAAAGAGATAGCAGATATACTTGGTCGCTTCTGCAACATCTTCACAAGGGAGAATACGAAAGTCATACACAGCAACTATGACGATAAGGAAGAGTTGACACAATTGCTGAACGAATATGATGCTGACGAGCCTACATACATATTCACTACAAAGAGTGGCGAGAGCGGCATATCGTTCCACCATAAGAGGGTGTTTATGGGTATGTTCATCGACACCCACAAGAGGAGTATGGTGTTTGACCTACGGACGGCTGTACCACAGTTCTTCGGTAGGGAGAGAGAGCGTGATGCCTACATAGACTACCATATATATGTGTACAACGCCGGAAAGACCATTATAAGCCACAGAAGCGAGGTTGATGGTAGCGAGGTAAGGTCGTACCAAGATTATGCGGAAATGGACAGATTTGGTGTGTCTATTAGCGATGGTGTTGACGCACGTATAGGTAAGTTGTTCGACAAGGTACAAGATATGAAGATTGCTATGTGTATGGATGTGGATAGCGTGCTGCACACTCTGCGAACATATAACTACTTTAGACTGAACGTAGATGCTACCTATGAGAAGAATATGAAAAAATGCAGTAGGGTAGAGAAAGACAAGCGATACTACGAGAGCCACAAGCCTACATTATCAGATGAGAATAGGTTAGCATTTGGCAAGTGGTTCAGCAGCCACTACATACCTACATCCAAAAAGATAGCATCCAAGGAACTCAAGGCACTGCTAAATGACTACTATAATAGGTATTGTGACATACGAAAGGACTTACCTACTAACATAGTATGGAAGGCAAGCGATGCTACATCTATACTAATGGAACGGTGTGAGGTTGTAAGTAATAGCAATGGTACTATGTTCACATTCGTTAACTATGTAGATATAGATGAACTATAATGCTACCTTACTACTTTATCAATTTGACCAAACAATAGTAACGTAGTAGGTGTAGCAAGGTAGCAAAGTGAGAAAATTTTACGACTTATTCTATATATATAAAAGGTCGTAAAAAAATCTCAGCCTACTACCTTGCTACGTTTGCTACGTTTGGTCAAATTGCTATGGTTAGAGAGGT
>JAGHTC010000081.1 GCA_018065465.1 Candidatus Ruminococcus equi | reverse complement strand
TTAGTAAACAGACATTTTCAATGAATAATTTGTTAATATCAAATAAATAAATTATAAAGCCCCTTTGGAAACTACCAAAGGGGCTTGGTATCAGAAATCAAATTATTTAGTCAAATAAGATTTTCTGCGAACAAATACGATAACACCAAAAGCAAGAACGAGGAGCATAAGAACAACAAAAGCAGTTGAACTTGAACCTGTCTTTACATTTGTACCGTCGTTGTTTTTGTTCTGGTTATCAGATGCAGAACCGGGAGTTGTCTCGGGCTCTACATAATCAAACAATTTGAGCTCCCATGTGCCGTCTGCACGCTGTTCATAAGGCATAAATCCTGAAAGATCGTGGATGTATTCAGCGGGAACTTCCTCGGAAATATCGCCCTCGGATGAAACAAATACGATATTTTCTACATCTTCGGGAATCTCTGCGGAATAGATATCTTCGCCGTCTGTATCTTTACCGGCACTCTCCATACCTACGATACCTTTATCACCGTCTTTTGTTTCATATACAACGGCAAAGTCACCTGTCCATCTGCCAAGCGGCTTGAACAATACTATGATAGTATCTTTTTCCTCTGTAGCAGGAGCAGTTGTGGGCTCGCTTGTTGTAGGAGCAGTTGTGGTCGGCTCGATTGTTGTAGGCGCAACTGTAGTCGGCTCAGTTGTCGGCTGTGCTGTAGTAGCCTCAGTAGTCGGCTGTGCTGTAGTAGCTTCTGTAGTAGGCTCGGTTGTCGGCTCTTCAGTCGGCTCTGTTGTCGGTTCAGTAGTCGGCTCTTCAGTCGGCTCGGTTGTCGGCTGTGCTGTGGTAGCTTCTGTAGTCGGCTCAGTTGTCGGCTCTGTAGTCGGTTCTGTTGTCGGCTCAGTTGTAGGTTCTTCAGTCGGCTCGGTTGTCGGTTCTGTTGTAGGCTCTGTAGTCGGCTCTTCAGTAGGTTCAGTAGTAGGTTCTGTAGTCGGCTCGGTTGTAGGTTCAACAGTAGTAGACTCTGTTGTTGCTTCTGTAGTTGTTTCTGTAACGATTTCGGTTACGCCGGAGATTTCAACAGTAAATGTGAGACCCTCAACTGTTATTTGATTGTCTTTAATAATATTTACCAAGGGCTGTCCTTCGGGAAGAGCAGACATCTCAACAACGAAACTTGTAAGATCGGTTGTACCCTTTGCTGCAGTAAACTTGCACAAAACTACGCTTCCGCCATCGTTAAACGGAACACCTGTGGCTGTTGACCAAACGAAAAGTGCCTGTGCGGGGTCAGGGTCAGCACTCGGAATAGATGTGTACATCATTGTACCGTAAGAACGCTTTTGAGAAATAAGGGGAACGAGGTCCTCGTAATTGTCATCAAAATATGTTTCTGTCATCGGTACCAATACGCTGTCGTCAAAGTAAAGGCTACCCTGGAAGTTTACAAGCGGGTCTTTATACTTCGCATTGTAACTAACGGTGATTTCATCACCTTCATCTGCGCCGTACTGCTTGCCTCCGAAATTGATAACCGTATCATACTGAGCGGGAGTTGCTGTTGTTGTGAGCAAAGCAACTGCTGCGACAGATACGACCATCGTCAAAGCAAGAATAAGGCTGATAACTTTCTTACTCATTTTGATTTCCTCCTAAAAATTGTTTGTTGCATAGTATTCCTATACTATTTTACCTATCAATTATATAGCACTTGTGTCAAAATTGCAAGACATTTTTCACGATTTTTTTACTAATGTTAAAAACTGTCATTTTTTGTCTGATTTTTCTATATTCGATAACACCGTAAACACCGATTATTACTGGCTTTTTTCCGAATTTAAGACATTATTTCAGGATTGCTACATCTTTGAAATAATGATGTAATTTTTAAAATTTGGCAAAAAAATTTCCGCCGAAAGCGAACTTTCGACGGAAAATATGTTGGAAAATCCTAAACAGTTTTATTTCCCTTATTGATTACGAAACCCTCTCATCGCTGAGAGGGCTCGTATAATTTTTAGTTAGGATATATCTAAAATGAAGTAATTAGTCTTCTTTTCTTCTGCGAGCATACATTACAACACCTGCAGCAAGTACGAGGATCATCAAGAATGCGAATGCAAACTCTGTTGAACCGGTCTTGACTGAAGAACCGCCTGAGCTGTTGTTATTGTTGCTTGTTGAAGAGCCGGGTGTTGTTGCAGGAGCAACTGATGAAGGAGCCTGTGTTGAAGGTGCTTCTGTCGGCTCAACTGTCTCTGTCGGAACAGGTTCAGTTGTCGGCTGAGGCTCTGTAGTCGGCTGAGGCTCTGTAGTCGGCTGAGGCTCTGTTGTCTCTGTAGGAACAGGCTCTGTTGTCTCTGTAGGAACAGGTTCTGTTGTTTCTGTAGGAACAGGCTCTGTTGTCGGAACAGGACCTGGCTGTACGTTTTCGATCTTCTCAACAACTTTGAAGTTATCATCAACGATTTCGCCGTTGAATACATACTTGTGGTCTGATGTATCAGCAAGAGTCTTCATCATTGTCTTGATTTCGTAGATACCTTCAGAAGCAGTTACCTTGAACTGAGTTGTGATGAGTTTTGTATCATCTGTATCGAACCAGTAGCCCTTGTAGTTAGAACCGTTGAAGATGATCTGTCCGGGGATATTGTAGTTAGTAATCATACCGTTACCCTGAGCAACAGGATAGAGAACTACTTCGTCAACTTCACCGTGACCGTCAACAACAGGTGTCCACTCTACGCCGTTTGTATCGAAGTAAGTTGTAGCGTCGAATGCTTCTACTTTCTCCGGAACTTTGAGGTAGTATGAATATGTGTATGTCTGACCCTGTTCTACAGGATAGTATTTACCGTCAACCAAGAGGCCGAGAACATGTACAGGCTCTGTAGACTCTGTCTGAGTCGGGATAGGCTCTGTGGACTCTGTCTGAGTCGGGATAGGCTCTGTAGACTCTGTCTGAGTCGGGATAGGCTCTGTAGACTCTGTCTGAGTCGGGATAGGCTCTGTTGTTTCTGTAGGAACAGGAGCGTCAAGGATTGCACCGTAGCCTGTGAAGCTGTCGTCAACGATTTCGCCGTTGAATACATACTTGTGGTCGTTTGTATCAGCAAGAGTCTTCATCATTGTGTTGATCTCGTAGATACCTTCGTCTGCTGTTACTTTGAATGATGTAAGGATGAGTTTTGTATCATCTGTGTCGAACCAATAACCCTTGTAGTTAGAACCGTTGAAGATAATCTGACCGGGGATATTGTAGTTAGTAATCATACCGTTACCCTGAGCAACAGGATAGAGAGCTACTTCGTCAACTTCGCCGTGACCGTCAAGTACAGGTGTCCATTCGAGACCTGTTACATCGTAGTAAGTTGTTGCGTCGAATGCTTCAACCTTCTGCGGAACCTTGAGGAAGTATGCATATGTGTATGTTTCGCCCTGATTTACAGCATAGAGCTTGCCGTCAGCCTTAACATAGAGGCCTGCAGGTTCTGTCTGAGTCGGGATAGGCTCTGTAGACTCTGTCTGAGTCGGGATGGGCTCTGTGGACTCTGTCTGAGTCGGGATAGGCTCTGTTGTCTCTGTCGGATGAACAGGAGTCTCGAGAGTGTCAAGGTGATAGAACGGAATCTTTGTTTCGCCGTTGTCAACGATTCTGATAGAGAGGTCGTTTACGAGCGGGCACATTGTCTTGAAGTTAGTAACGATTTCGCCTTTACCTTCGCCGATTACTTCGAATACATATTCACAAACGATGCAATCGTCAGAATCGAAGTAGTAACCTTTTTCTGTTGTTGCGTTGAATGTGATTTCGTTTTCGAGGTCGATATTGTTGATAAGACCTGATTTAGAAAGAATCGGGAACATGATGGGTTCATATTCAGGATCGTCTCTGGGGTCTTCGGGTTCTGTATACTGAGGAATGAGTTTGAGCATTGAGCCTGTGTAAGATGTGAAAGCATCGATGTTCTGGATCATGCCTGTTGTATCTTTAACATTGCCCTTTGCGTCTGTGTAGGTGTTGCCTTTTGTAGCGTCTGTTACGTTCATAAGTGTTCTGAATGTAACTTTGTCGCCAACTTTAACTTCGTATTCTTTGCCGTTAACTTTGATTGATGATGAACCGGGAGTAACAGTTTCTGTAGGACCGGGTTCTGTTGTTTCTGTAGGAACGGGCTCTGTTGTAGGTTCTACACCTGTGTCGCCTGTTTCTTTGTAATCCCACTGTGTCTTAACAACGCCCTTGTCAACGAAATGATTTCCGTCTAAGTCGGACATGTTAACGATTTGGTTCTTGAGTTCGCCTTTACCGTTGCCGATAACTTCGAATTCGATTTTAGCAAGAATGCTTTCGTCTGTATCAAAGCGGAAGCCTGAATTTCTTGTTGAGTTGAAGCTGATCATAGAATCCTGATCATTGTAGATAAGGTTACCATTGCTGAGGATCGGGAACTGGTCGTCACCGAGAGCTTTTGTCTTTAACAATGTATCATCGTAAGGAAGGTCGCACTGTACATCCTGGATGAAGCCCTTGTGTTCGCCGCTTGTCTGATCGTTAACATTAAGGAAGTATGTATAGGTGAGTGTATCGCCTATGTTGAGTGTGTAGTCTTTTCCACCGATAGTAATTACACAGTTTTCAGCAGGCTCTTTTGTTTCTGTAGGAACGGGCTCTGTTTCTGTGGGAACAGGCTCTGTTTCTGTAGGAACGGGCTCTGTTTCTGTAGGTGTTGTACCGGTTTCATAACTGAGTGTGAAAGTGCCGTCGCCGTTGTCAACCAAAGTAAATGTTACTTCTGTGTCGCCGGGGATGTGCATTTTCTCTGCAGGTGCTTCGGGAGCATCTGTCTTGTAGAGTGTGCCTGTTGTATCTGTACAATAAGATGTAAACATATACCAGTTAGCACAGTCTGTTGTTTTGACAGCGATGTAAGCATCTCCGCTTGAATCGCCGGGCAAGGATGCTGTCAAGTGACCGCTTGCATCAAATACATAGTCACCGACATTTTGCCAGTCTGATTCGCAACCGTAGTCAACGCCACCGATGTAACCGAACAAGCAGTATCCGGAATAGTCAGTTGCACTTGCTACTACTACGCCAACAACAACTGCTGACATAATCATAGCAACTACGAGTACGAGGCTTAATAGTTTTGTGAATTTTCTTTCTCGCATTTTTGGTTTCCTCCTAATAATAAATTAGTTTTCTGGCTAATTTACATAATTTTCTGCTTTATGAGCAATTTCATTATAGAACGCACTTTTTGCCATTTCCAACAACAATTATGTTATTTTCGAATTAAAACGATTACAGTTTTCGAACTTTTATTATTCTTTTGTAACATAATAAACATCATTTTCCAACTTTGTAATTTTTTCTTTACTGTTTTGTATATTTCGATATGCGAATTATGGAATATTCTGTCAAAGAAACAAAGAGGTTTATTTTTCCAATACCGCATTAAACCGCTTGTTTACTGCCTTTTTTACCAAATTTAGTAAATGATTACAAGGAAATTACCTTTGTAACCTCTTTTTTGTATAATTTTCCTCGTTTTCCAACAAAATATACTATTATTTAATTTGACTTTTTGATTTGAGCATAAATAAAAGCCTTTTCGGCTGTTAACCGAAAAGGCTTTAATAAGGCTTTACTTAAATATAATATTAGTTTATATCAAAATATTTGTCGGTATGTTGCTGCACAACGAGATTTTAGGCTTTTATTCCCAGCTCACACAACATCTTCCTTAACTTCGGGTATCTCTTCCAGAAGTTCGGGGTTTTGGAGTAAAGACTGGAATTTGTGGAAAGCAAGAGCAAAATAGCTGCCCGATGCAATACGCTCATCCATAACAATACCCATAGGAATACATCTGACAAATTCTATCTCGCCCTTTTTCCTTACGGGGACTTCTCTCATATTGCCCATAGCAAGAGCCATAGAAGTTGTACCGAATTCATAAATATGATGATATATCTCATTTGTACGGATAGAAGCAAGGTTTGTCATAACCGCGGTAGCATGGAACGGACTCATATCAATAAATTTCTTTGTCATAAGGTTATGCCTGTCAAGGAAGCGGAAGAAATTTACTCCGATACGAACAAGACCGGGAATACTCAAAAAGACGCGTACTGCTTTATCGGTAGAGTTCTCATCTTCCATATCACGGTTTTTGTTTACATAACTGTTGATAATCTCGTCTACCTCGTCAAGGCTGTTGTCTGCTTTGAAGAACATTTTATCCATGGCGCCGTGCTGGTCCATACTTCCGTTTTTCAAAACGACCATACCGATAGCGATTTCATTTCGTGCATAAGTTCTTTTATTAACAACAAAACGGTTAAGTCCGGGATATTCCGCAATAGTATGTAAGAATGCTGTGACAAACAAAGTCAAATGACTGTATCGTTTGCCTTCTTTTCTTTTCTTGTTGAGATACTGACGCATCGGCTCTACCGGTATATCTATTGTAGTCATATTCATTGAGTCAACACGCTTTGGCATAAAATGTGCCGCAACAAGGTACATCGCATCCGCATTTTTTACTTTTTTTCCGTCTGCCCTCATAAATACACTCCTTATCTTTTCTTATACATAAGTATATTATCACATTACTTTTAATAACACAAGTACATTTTTTGACAAAAAAAGCGGCGGTCATAAAGACCGCCGAAAAAATCATATTACACAAATCAGTATAACATATCCGATATATACTGCCAAGGATAAAATTCCCTGCCAACGGTGAAACTTCTTTGTTATCAGCATCGGAAGCAAAGTTATCAGGGTGACAAGCAAGGCTACAGGCAAATCTATCCATATTGTTGTAAATGCGACAGGCAACGAGCCACCGGAAATAAATGAGCATATCGGAAGTATTAATAACATATCAATAATATTTGCACCGACTATATTTCCGACCGAGAGAGAACTCTGTTTCTTTGCTATTGCAGTTAAGGTCGTTACCAACTCGGGCAGTGATGTTCCGACCGCTACCAAAGTAAGCGATACTATTCTTTCGTCAATATGGAGAATATCTGTTGCAATAACTGTACCTTCGTTTACAAGAAGTCTTGAACCGATTACGATAAATGCCGCACCGACAACAAACTTTAATATATTTATTGTAACGGTTTTTTTATCGGTATTGCCTTCGCCCTTTTCTTCATTTGGTGTCATATCCCGCTTTGCTTCAATAATGTTCTCGTAAATGAAGAATGCAAAACATAAAAACATTATTATGGATGCAAATAAAGTAAGTTCGCCATTGAGCGACAAAGCCCACAAAAGAACTATCGCACCCATAAGTATCAAAGATTTCGGCAGATACTTGTTTCTGTTTACCGCTACAGGCATAAAGATAATACTAAGTCCGAGAATCATACCGGTATTTGCGGTAACGGAACCGATTGCGTTTCCCGTTGCCATTTCTACATTACCCTGCGCCGCCGCCATTACCGAAACAAGAATTTCGGGCAAGGTCGTTGCGATACTCACGATAGTTGCGCCGATGATAAACTGCGGGATTCCCGAAACCTTTGCTATCCACGAAGCGGCATCAACAAACCAGTCACCGCCCTTGATAATCAGTACAAGACCGACAGCAAATAAAAAGAATGTCAAAAAAGTCTGCATTTCTTCCTCCAAAATCAAGATAATAAAAAAGACTTTCAGCGTAATACTACGCTAAAAGTCTCGTTCCTCAAAAAGGTGAGTGCCCATCGGCAAAGCCGAGAGTCTGTTGGACACGCAATTATAACTACTCCCTCTTAACAAAAGTAAAATATCATATATTGGTATTTTTGTCAACCTCGTTTTTCGAAAAGATACAACCGCAGTAGTTCTGTCGATAAAGATTATATATCTTTGAAAGTTCTATACTTCGCTTGTACCCGTTCTTTTTCTTAAAATCGGTCGGAAGGTATTTCGCACCGATTTCTTTTTCTGTATTCAATCCTATCTTATTTATCACTTCGGCATTTTTCAAGGGGCTTATTGTCAGCGTTGTCGCAAAATAATCGCAATTATATAAAAGAGACTTTTTTGCAGTGTATGTAAGTCTTTCTTTAAAACAAACGCTGCAACGCTTTCCGCCCTCTTTTTCTTTTTCGAGACCTTTTACCGTTTCAAAGAAACTTTCAGAGTCATATTCGCAGTCAATTATCTCAACTTTTCCTTGTAACGGCATTTCAAAAAGAAGTCTTTTAAGCTCCGAAAAGCGATATTCGTATTCTTCTTTCTTTGTTATATTAGGATTATAATATACTATATATATATCAAAATCCTGCGACAAATATTCAAGAACATAACTTGCACATACAGCACAGCAGACATGAAGCATAAGTTTCGGTCTTATACTGCTTTGTCTGTTTTGCTCTATCAACTTGTCGAGTTCTTTTTGGTAGTTTTCCGCGTTCATATTCTTCCTGCCTTAATAACTTCTAAAAGTTCTTCTGCATTATCGACAACGATATCCGCACCTGTTTCCTTTAACTCCGATACAGGACGAAATCCCCACGATACACCGCAGACCTTAACGCCACCGTTATGTGCTGTGATGACATCGACATTGCTGTCGCCGACATAAAGCGTTTCACACTTTTCTATACCGAGTTCGTTCATCATAAAGAGCAAGGCTGACGGGTTTGGCTTTCGGGGAAATTCTTCGCTTTGTCCCAGCATAAATTCAAATTTGTGTTCGGGGTAAAGTTTTTCTACTACTTTCGGAACATAGACAGTCGGCTTGTTTGACAGCACGGCTGTTTTTATGTTGAGTTCGTGTAAGGTTTCGAGAAGTTCTGCCATACCGTCGTAAGGCTTTGTACAATCACAGGTATGCTCGGCATAGTAACTTTCAAAACCGCTTTTGATATTTTCGAAAACCTTTGTTCCTTTCTCATATCCCGATGCAAGTTCTACCATTTTGTCAGCGCCGTTGCCGACAAAAGTTTTGTACTCCTCACTACTGTGAATCGGCAAAGAGTTTTTCTCCAGTGCATCGTTTACGGAATTTTTCAAATCTTCTATTGTATCGGCAAGAGTGCCGTCTAAATCAAATACAACGAGTTTATACATCAGATTTTTCTTTCTTTCTTCGTTTGAAAACTTTTTTGTTTGTCATAAAAATTATCAGGAAAATAGTAGCACAAAGAAGAACTGCACAAACGATAATATATACGATTATATGAGATACTATCGGAATGTTTCCGTGATATACAACTGTAGACTTTCCGCCGGTAAAGTTTATGCTGAGATTACTGCCGTCTTTTGCATAAGTTGTACTGCCCAAATCATCGTTTAGCGATACCATATTTTCGTTTGACTTTGTGTGTACCGTGTAGGTCATCGGCTGTAGAGCATTGTTGGAATTTAATATATGCCCGAGGCTGATATAATCGGTCAACGAGGTTTTCTTTGAAAGTGACAAAGCGTTTTCGTCTATATCGTAGTTTACAAAGTTTCCGCTGCCGAAATACTTTACAAGTTGCTCGGTAATTTCGGCTGAAGTTCCTTTATTTTTTACGGCACAGACAAGGCTGTCGTCCGTTTCGTACTTTTCGACATCGGCGTTCTTTTTTGCAAAGAAATTATAGGCATAGTTTCTGCCGTTTTCACCGTCGTTTTTGGAATACAAAAATTCGGTTGTACGGACAAAACTATCTTCATCATCTATCTGTAATATGAAGTTTATCCCGCTTATATTATACTCAATACCGTCGGGAATACGCACAGAGAATACATCGTCGGTAAAGTCGAGCGAAAATACGCCGTCTGTCCACTCGCCCGTGTTCTGCCAATCTCCGTTTTTCTTTATACTGCCGTCGCCGTGAGTAGTCAAAGTAGGCAAAGCGTATTCATAAGTTACCTTGATAGGCTTTTTGTCTTTGCCGACAAAAGAGAATGTATCAAAACTTTCTTCAAATGTCAGTCCCTCCGAGAGCGGAGTTGATGAGTTATCTCTGTCACCATAGAAAATACTATCGCTGTCGCTGTCTAAAATCATCCTTGTCACTTCTTCCGTTTCATCAAGTGACAAACCCTTGTATATAACCTGATACTCCCACGCTTCACCCTGGGATGTGAATCCGTAATACTGGGCTTTTGGTGAAGTGTTTGTTTCAAAATAACCCGTCAATTCATTTGACAGTTTGTTGTAAGTATCATTCGGTATGGAAAAGATAATTGTGCGGTCATAGACGCCTTCTTTTGAATTTACCGTCCGGATTTTTATTGAGTTTATCGGTACTCCGTCTATTGTGGAGATATCAACTGTGCTTTGTGCATCAAAAGTATCCGTACCTACCGTTACGGTATTCTTTGCATAATCATACTCAACATTTTCGGTTGACTTGTTGCTTTTTGATACCTTTGTCAAAAACGAGATAAGGTCGCCTGTGTCGAAATCTTCTTTCATGCGAAAACCGTTTGCGAGTACGGTATTCTTTTTGGAAACAAAGACAGACGCTTCTCTGCCTAAAATTTTCGACACCGAAGACTCATACTCGTCTTTTGATGAAAACTTTATTTCGAACTCAAAGGTATAGCCGTCTTGCTCAACACCGAGGTACTCACAAGACACATTTTCCATATCTTCATACATACCTTTTTCCATAATATCATTCTGTATAGAATCGACATCGCACGAAAGAGGCAGTTTTACGGTAATAAGTCTGTTCCCCGAAAAATTTTCATCAATATTCAAAACAGATGTTACCTGTGCTTTCTGCGTATTACAGCCCGAAAAACAGACAGCCGACAATACAAGAAAACAAAGTAAAATTAAAGATGTAACTTTCTTCATAACACACTCCGAAAAATCAGAATCCTTTTCCCTCTTCAATGAGCACCGCCCTGCACGGTGCGGCCTCAAGGGACGAGAGTTTCAACGGAAAAGCACACAGGGTGTATATTCCGTCTTTCACTCCGTTGAGTACAAGATTTTCAAGCACCGCAATGTTTGCCCTCGCAAGAGTTTGGTGAGTCTTCGCTTCATCAAAATCGGGGGCAATCGAAATTGCATCCGTACCGACCAAAACGACATCGCTGTCTGAGAGTACCTGCGCGGCAGAAAAAGACAGATATGCGGTAGAATTCGAATGGAAGATAATGCGCTTGTTGCAATGAGGCAAGAGCCTTTCGATATCTTCGCCTGTGAGTATTCCCTCTATTGTCACAACGGTACATTTACCGTAAAACTGTGACATTCGCATTTCGCCGATTTTTTTGCCGTCTTCATCAAAATGAAACGGTGCATCTATATGAGTACCCGCGTGAGAGCACATTGAAAACTGCGACAGATTGTACATATCGCCGTTGTCTGTGCTTTTGATAAAACTATACTGTGTATCGGGGTCGCCTTTATACACCTTTGAAGTTATCGTATCCCTCGAAATGTCATAAAATTTCATAATACCCACCCTTTCTACTATATTCTACCATAAAAAATCAAAAATAGAAGAACAAACTGTGAATAATTTAGAAGAGCCGAGTCGCGTAGCCCAAAAAGGGTTCCCGAAAAGTCAAAGACTTTTTGGGAGGAGGAAGAGCGACGAAGTTATAGAGTTTTCGTGCTTGCACGAAAACAGAAAAAACGAAGTTTGCTCTGACGATACGACGGGCGATCCATGAATTTTGGAGCAGACCAAAGGTCTGTGTAAAAATTCACGAGAGTGGGAGTTATTTGAGGAATAGCGAAGCGAAACGAGGCTTGACATCGAATGAATAATTGACAATTTATAATTAGAGTTAGGAGTTAGAAGTGAGGAGTGAGGAGTTTCGGTTTGTCGATTTGAATTTACTAAAAACTAAAAACTAGGTACTAAATACTAAAACTGCTGTGGCAAAATCGCCACAGCAGTTTTTTTAGAAATTATTTGATTGAGATTTTTTCGAGTTGGCTTTGGCACTTGTCAAACGGCAAGAACATACAATCAACTTCAAGATAATATTTGTCGTCAACATCTGCTGTCAAAATAGTTTGCTCCGCTTCGGCATACAAAACATAATAGTCGATACCGTTAATTGTAAGTTTACCTGTTTCTTTTCCTCCGCCGTAGTTTTCATTTATTGCGTTGTTCCAATACTCGGCGCCGTCACCATCCCACGCGGTGTTAACTTTTACATCAATGTTTGCGAATTTTGTTTTGTCAATATCGTCGTTGTAGAGTTCTACTTCTGTTTCGTCAACCATTTCGCCATACCAACCGTCGGTAAGTTCAACTTCAACCTTGTCGCCGAGTTTGATAACGCCTTCTTTCACTACTTCGACTTGTGTCTCGGTTTCGGTAGTTTCTGCTGCGGTTGTGTCAGTTTTCGGTCCGTCTGTCTGGTAAATGGTATCCGGAGATTCGCCGCAAGCGGCAAGTGCAAAAAGTAAAAGTGCTACAAGGGTAATGCAAAAAATCTTTTTCATAATAATACCTCCTATTAAGTATTAAATTCATTATATATGAAAACAAGAAGCCTTGTCAACATATCAAATATGTTATAAAAATTTTACTGCAAAGTCAGTTCTTCGTATGTAAATTCATTTGTTAGTAAGTCATAGCGGTATGCGTTTTTGTAGTCCATATTTACGCAAATCTGCAGGTTTTTCTTTGACGGATTATATACGCAACTCCAAACTGTGATTATCCGCCAGAAAATGTTTTTGTACCTGTAATTCAGCGTACAACTTTTTAGTAATTTCATCGCAAGGTCTTCATCCATACATCCGCTTGTAAGTTTCAGCGCTTCTTCGACCTTGTCGCGTCTGTCGTAGCCCATAGGATTAGAGTTATCGCCGTCTTCTGACAAGAAGAAGTTCATCGCATACTGGAAAACGGACTCGGGATAGATTACTCGCATTTCGTTATTGACATATTCAATAACAACGCTTTTTCCGCTTTGGTCAACTATCTGGTAGTGATAATTATACAATAGCGAGTCACAGATATCATACTTTGAGAAAAGTTCAACCGCCTCTTCTACGGTAGCGCATTTATCCAAAACGGCGCGGATTATCGTAGTGGTGGTGATTTCTTTTTTGCCTCGTCTTTGGCGGGTGGATTTTGCGTTTATTTCAAGCACAGCTATGCACAGCCCTTTTTCGTTCATACCGTCCATACAGACATATGGTGCCAAAAGCAGTCTGTCGGCGTTTTTGTCGGAATTCAGGCTTGCGTATTTGTTGCCGTAGAGCATTGTATTTCCGTGGAGCATTGATACACTTTGATAGCCATTTTTCGGTGATGTCCTGACAAGAAAACACGGGCTTGATTTATAGTCAAAATTTCGTGCAAAAAGAGTATCTCCCGACCTTGTAACACAGTTGAATGTTGTGCAGGCAAAACGCCCCGGCTTATACTTTACTTTGCTCTTTTTCTTGCCGTATCGGGTGTTGATATGAGCGAGCAGTTTTCCGATATTCGATACGCCCTGATTTAAGAGTTCGTCAATATCATAGTCATAAGTAAAGTCAAGAAAATAGAAGCCGTCGGTTATCTTTTTGACAACATTTTCGTATTTCTTATCACTTGTATTTTCAGTTTTTTCGTCGGTTTTTATAGTTTCAATTTCAGTCATTTTTATCTCCAAGTAAATTGTTTCTGTATTCTTCAAAATCGGTATCAAAAGAAATCTCGTATCTTGTCTCAAAATTTCGCTTGATACACAGATTCACCGTCTTTTTTGTGCTGTTGTACAAAGCACTCCAAAGGGTGTATATCATCATAATGTGTTCTCGAAAATTCAGCGTACATTTTGACAAAAGGTTCATTGCCTCGTCGGTGGTGAAAACTCCGCCTTTTTCTTTTATTGCGTCACGAACGATAAGTTCTCTGTCAAAGCCGATTGCGGTTGAATTGTCTCCTCCCATCGAGAAAAAGAAGTTCATACAATACTGGGTATCGTCTTTCGGCTCAACCAAAAGCATCTCGCCGTTTATGTACTCGATAACCACACTGTTGCCGTTTGCATCACAAATATGATAGTGATAATTACATCCGAGCAAATCATACATATCGAACCTACGAAACATCTCGACAGCCTCGTCTACTGTTGCGCACTTATCCAAAACTGCCCTTACCATAGTCGGCGGGACCATAGGGATTTTTCCTGTTTCCTGGTAGGTCGGCTTTGTTTCGATTTCGAGAATTGCTATGCAAAGTCCTTTTTCGTTCATACCGTCCATACACATATACGGAGAAGCAAGAAGTTTGCTGGGATTTTTTGTCTTTTCGGGTTTTTGGAATTTCAGTAAATACACTACCGCCTGAACATCAAGCATAGCAAGACTTTTGTAGCCGTTTTTCGGAGTAGTTCGAAGCAAAATGCAGGGGGAATCGTAGTAGTCAAAATTACGCCCAAAGATGCGTTCGCCAATGTCGTTCTTTACAGAAAATGATGTGCAGGCAGGGTGTTTTCTGCTGACTAAAACGGGAGAAGGTTTGAGTTTAAATTGCTTTTGGATAAAGCGGAAAAGTTTTGTAACGCCTTTTGTACCTGTTTGCATAAATTTATCAAGAGCATAGTCACCCTTGTAATCGAGCAAATAAAAGTCATCTGAAATTTTGACAAGCAGATTTTCGTTTTCCATTATCTGTGCCTCACATAATCAATATGTAGTCATTATATCACAAATAAAATGATATTACAAACCTAATTATTCCATAGTTTCCTGCCCCTCTGTCAAAATAGCAAAAGGCTGTTAGAAGAGAACTATGTTTTAACTACCCCACCGTCAATCCTTGCGGATTGCCACCTCCCCTGACAAGGTGAGGCTAATAGGTAATGATTTTGTAGTGAAAAAGAAAAAGGAGGCGGAAAATCCGCCTCCCGAAAATATTTTGCTTTATATTTTTTTCAAAAGATTATTTTGCTGAGACATAACCGAGTTGGAATGCGCCTGAAGCATTTTTGGACAAGGTGAATGTTACCTTTGTATTTGCCGGAACTTTCATCTTTTCTTTGCATGTATCCGATGCTGTACCAAGGGCTGTTGTAGTGCCATCGGAAACATAACTCTTGAATGCATACCAAGATTCGCCGTGTAATGTCTTAACCTGAACATAAGTATCCTGTGTGAAGGTTACCGTCAAAGTACCGTCTTTTGCAAATACATAGTCGCCGGGTTCATTCCACTTCGGACTGGTCTGTTCTGTCATACCGTAATCTTTACCGTTGATATATCCGCACAAGCAGTAATTTGAGAAATCAAATGCAGGCTGTGTCGGCTCAGCAGTTGTAGGAGCTACTGTTGAAGGTGTTTCTGTGGGAACAACTTTTGGCTGTACTGTCAGATAGAAGTATGACCATTCTGCATTGCCTTCAGGTCTGAAGTAGAGTGTGCCTTCGCCTGTTTTACCGCCTTCTGCGGTAATCTTATATTCATTGTCCATGCCGTCTTTGTACCAAGTTGTGATTGCACCGCTTGCAACTTTTGCAACTTTGATAGCATCGCCGTCATAGAATGTCCAATCAAGCATGTACTCGCCTTTTGCAAATTC
>JAGHTC010000019.1 GCA_018065465.1 Candidatus Ruminococcus equi | reverse complement strand
TCATATTTCTTCCAACATTTGCAATAAAATATATCACATTTATACTTATCAAAGGACAACAAAACAGTGAGCACAACTATAGGGCGCACTCGCTGGTTTTGTTTCATATTATCATTTATACTTTTCGTTATCAGTAATCAATTGCTCTAACTTCTTTCAATTGATTTATTGCACTGATAACATCTTCTTTTATTTCATCTTCCGATACACTATATTCTATTTCGAATTTTTTAAGTATTTCTTCCAAAGTGATTTCTTCTTTTAAGCAAGTTACTAAAAATTCGCCTGTCTTATTTAGTTTTATTATTCCGTTAAATGATTCTCTGCCCCCGCCAATCAGCATAAATCCATCTTCATTTTTATAAGTAATTACTTCCTCTTTAAGTTTCACTGTTATTCATCCCTTCATAAGAAATTACGGCTGACTCTTCTTCGGCATTACATTCAAGGCAATAAAAATCAACGAGTGATTTCAGCTTCTCCAAAAGAAAAAGAGTCTTCGACAATTCATCTTTATTTTCTGGTCTGTACACCTGTTGCAAAAGAATATGGAATATATCTTTATAGAAAACTTTTTCGACATAATTTTCTTTGCTTCTGCTTAAAACACAAATAGCATTAAGTTTTGATTTTATATTATTAGGTGTTCCCTCTTTACCGTTCCACGGTGTACCGTATACAAAAACAGAATCATCATTGATTCTCAGAAAAGGTTTATCATCGTTTATTATTTTTGCTCTGTCTTTATACACTTTGAGATAATTTTTAGTGTGTGTTGATTTTCCTATTCCGCTTTTAGCGGTAAAAAGATATGATTTATCATCAACAGATACACAAGAACCATGAAACAAAAGAACATTGTATTTCAAAAGTTCGAGAGTAAGCATTCGCAAAACGGCAGTACTCTCGAGTATGTCATTTGAAATATCAATCTCTTTTTTATGTTCCTTATAAAAGGTCTTTCTCTCATATTCTATTTTTTCTTTTGTACTAATAATCGAAAATGCAGGTGTTTCATCAGTCAGGAAATCTTCACTTTCTTTATGAACATATTCATAGTATGAAGATACTTCAAAAGAAACATCCGCTATTTTATATTTTTTAGTAATCATATTAATTCTCAGACATTATCGGTAAATCACCGTATTCAATTTTGATGCCGTTCTCATCTGTACCGAATATTTTTGCATTTGTTTCAGATGACGAAATATTTGCACCACTTACTGCTTTTGATGCACTGCCATCAGTCTTTTTATTACTTGTATTGCAAGAGCATAACACTAAAAGTAGTTGAAAAACAAGTAGACTAATTAACGCGATAATTATATAAACTCTGATTTTTTTCATAATTTTCTCCTGATAGTCAATCTGTACTCAATATTCATTATCTTACATATTTTCATAATTTATTTCAATCGTTCAAAAACTTCTTTGATATTCTTCCATCGCTTAGGATTGAATATAATACAGATTGCTCTGTGAAAAAAGCACAGTACAATAGGATAATGATGTTTTTTGCAAAAAGGGAATGCTTCATAGCAATCCTGTTTTGACAGAAATATCTGTGAAAACAAATGACGAAGTTTTACAAAACGTTTACCCTGCTCTTTTTCTCTTTTTAAATCATTTTTTACATAAAGCGTCTGTTTGCCGTGAGTTTCCGCAAATTTTATATCTTTCTCAAGGGATTTTATATCTATACTCGGTGTATTATTACAAAACCATTTGTTCTTTATTGCTATTAGTTTTTCTTTCGTTTCCAAAAATCCATATTCTTCTAATACGCTGTCTATATATTGCAAATCGGCTTTATTTTGCATTACATTTTCAAGATAGTATAAATCAATAATTCTTCTTATTCCTACTCCGGCATGTAAGGCGTGTTTGATTGTGTGAAGCAGATGAAAAAGATAAAATGTAGTATCCGATACATTTGCAGTATAATCATCGTTGAGCGTTACATAATCAAAAGGAGTATTCAATGCAGGATATGTCGGCATATCTTTGGCAAAAAAATCAGTATGCAGCTCAACATGAATAGCGCCTTTATGTGCGACTATTTCTGCGTCTTTGATGTTTTCAGTTACATAGCCTAAATCCAGCATTATTTTTTCAAGTTTTGAGAACTCTTCTTTCGGTACAATAATATCTATGTCGGACATCATTCGTAGATGGCTTTTCGGGTAATACTGCTTTACTGCTGTTCCTTGTACTTCAAGTGTATATATGCAGTTATTATGCAATGCACATAATATTTCATCCCGTGCATTATTCTGCAATGCATCTCTTCTTACGCCTTTCCAATATTCCTGTTTCCATAAATCGAGCAATTTATCGTCGGGTTTATTTTGGAGTTTTTCTACAGACAAGTATGCAAAATTTGCGACTTCGTGTTTTTTTGCAAACAGAAAGACCTTTTCAAAAGACAACTTCTTAGGCAATTCTTGGGGTGGTATTTTATGAATAGCACAGTAAATCAAGTGTATCAGATAATCATATTCATCTTTAATTTTCATTTGCTTTTCATCTCACTTTCATACTGCACATTCATTATAATAACCGTTCATTATCTGTGAAAATTATATCACATTCCACTTGATATTTTCAATAAAACATACAACATTTTCATACAAATAAGGCTACTTCATACTGATGAAGCAGCCTTGTTTCATTGATTTGATAAAAAGCGGTCCATAAAGGCACTACGTTTTTTGTAAACATAGTGCCTTTTGTACTTAGGCTAATCAACATCAGACTTCTCGTGACTGTGTCTATAGATGCGGGTTATTAACCGAGACTCAAAATTATTTAGCAGGAACAAATGGAAGATTAAGCGCATCGTCATTATCTAAATCTCTATATTTAGGTGAAATTATCTTTGCTAAACATTTTTGAATAATAGTAGCATCGGTAATAGCAAGGTAACCGTCATCATTAGCATCTGCCGCATAGATTTGCTGTACACTCAATGGAGTTAAGTTTGCCAGGTCTCTTTGTATCAATGTGACATCCGTTATATCTAACTCGCTGTTTAAATTAGCATCTCCTAAAAGCATGGCGTCTGCATAAGATGTGATTACAGTACTTGCTAATAAAATTATTATTGATAATAAAACTACCAATATTTTTAATTTTTTCATAAGAGTTTCTCCCCTGTTTTATTACATCTTTAGTAATTAAGGTATATACATATAAAAGATAACTTATCATTTAAATAGTTTTTATATGACAATTTACTGTAATTTTTTTGCAAGTTATAGTTTATAAATGAAGATAGTAATATGCAATAATAATATTTACGGTAACATTGCACCATCCATCATTATAGGAAATTCATCTTCTCCCAGTTCCAAACCGCTGGTAGCGATGACATCTTCATTTTGAAAACTATATATTTCAAGTTTTATGTGTTCAAAGTTTTCTTTCATATCTTACTCTCCTGCATAATAATTTAATGTAGAATAAAAATCATACAATGCTCTGTTTGCATCACCTAACGGAGTTTCCGCAGAAGTTGAATTAACAACCGTATGAATGTAACTGAGCGGGCAATAAGTAATGGTCAATCCGCCGATTTTGTACTCATTCATAACACCCATATTCATTATTGAGCAACCGGGAGACTGAATATAATAAATACTGCCTTTAGAATTTTTACCTGCATATTGAGGTGTTACCGGCTCACCGTCTATATAGCATTTCGGTTGTGCTTGTACACTATTATCAACGATAAAATATTGTTTGACTTTCAGCGTGGATTCTGTTACCAAACTGGAACCGTAATATGTAATACCACTGCTATCACTGGTAACGGTCGCTTTATATTGACTGACATTTTCCTTAACAATATTCAGGTCAATTAAATTTTTATCTTCATCAGGTAAATATTCGTTTGCCAACTTTTCGGTATTAAAGCCTAATTGTATTTGTGTATAGGCACCGTAGTTAATCAACTTTTTGACAGTGTTGCTATAGTAACTGCCGCTATCAATCAGTGGTTTGATATAGTCATCGGATAAATTGAATGTACCATCCGCTAATACATCTCCGTTTGCCGAATGGAATTCATAAGCTATATCTGTTGACATTTCCTTTGCGGCTATTTCACAAGGGAATTTATATACAAGCATATTGTTCTGAATATCCGGTTCGGCGTAATTGAAGTATACATAATAGGTTTTGGAAATCAATTTTTTATTATAACTATATTTAACATAGGCACCATCAACTCGGCATTCTTTTGGAACAGTCCATACAGTATAGGCTTTAATGCTACCGTCTACACAAGCGGTATAGCCAATACAATCCAAGTCATAAGTATCGCCGAAATCATTGATAACAGTAAAAGTATAACTCGAATTTGTTACACACGACGGGTCATCCTTAAGTCTTGCGGACACCTTGATTTTTGATAA
>JAGHTC010000091.1 GCA_018065465.1 Candidatus Ruminococcus equi | reverse complement strand
ATAATATATTTAGTGAGTTAATCTGCGTTTACAAAAACTCTTTTCTCCACAATGGGGACATTTAAGATATCGGGTAGTCAGCGAATGAGGGCCTGCGATATATGCTCCGGCACTCGGGACAAAGCGTTTACCGCATTTTCGACATTCGTAAGTTCCCGATTTCATATCGAGTGCTGCCGCGATAAAAATTCCGCCTGCCATAACGATAATTGCTATCACTACGAGCAAAACCCGTAACCATGTTTGCATTTCAAAATTTCCGACAAGTGCAATAATCGTACATCCTCCGAGTACGCCGATAAACGCTGATATTATCGACAAAAGTATATTCTTCTTACTTTCTTCTTTTTCTTTCATTAAATCCACCAAAATCATCTCCGCTTTCTCTTTATATTCAGAGTCGTGTATTCTTTCGCCGGATAAAAGTTCGTTTACGCTGACAGAAAGTATCTCGCACAAAGGCATCATCAATGATACCTCGGGAAGTCCTTTGCCTGTTTCCCACTTGCTGACGGTTTTGTCGCTTATCGAAAGTTTGTCGGCAAGTTCGCGTTGGGTAAGGGACTTTTTCTTCCTTTCTTCTGCTATAAACTTTCCTATCTTTACCTGGTCCATAAGAACACCTCTTTTGCTTTGCGAGATTATTTTACGATGATTTTTGAAAAAATAACACCCACGCTCCGTAGAATGCGGGTATTATCTCTATATTCTATGATTTTTCGCTTGTATCAATGGTGGAAAAGTCTCATTGATGTAAACGCCATAACCATACCGTATTTATCGCAACGCTCAATAACTTGGTCATCACGGATAGAACCGCCGGGCTCTGCGATATACTTTACACCGCTCAAATACGCTCTGTCGATATTATCGGAAAACGGGAAGAAAGCGTCCGAGCCGAGTGCAACATCTGTAATTGTAGAAAGATAAGCTTTTTGTTCTTCGTCCGTAAAAGGCTCGGGACGGGATGTAAAGTAGTTTTGCCGTACGCCGTCAGCACAAACATCTTCTTCATTTTTATTGATATAGCCGTCGATGACATTATCTCTGTCGGGGCGTTTGAGTTCACTTTTAAACGGAAGATTCAGCACCTTTTCGCTTTGGCGCAAAAACCAAGTGTTCGCTTTTGTTCCCGCAAGGCGTGTACAATGAATACGCGACTGCTGTCCTGCACCGACACCGATAGCCTGACCGTCATAGGCAAAGCATACGGAATTTGACTGTGTATATTTTAGCGTGATAAGTGAAATAATCAAATCCCGAACGGCAGAATCGGGCAAATCTTTGTTTTTTGTCACGATATTTTCTAACAATTCACGGTTGATTTTAAAATTGTTTCTGCCCTGTTCAAAAGTAATGCCGAAAACCTGTTTGTGTTCAATTTCATCGGGGACATAATCGGGGTTTATTTTTACGATATTATAGTTGCCTTTGCGTTTTGACTTCAGTATTTCCAAAGCCTCTTTCTCATATCCCGGTGCGATAATTCCGTCAGATACTTCACGAGCGAGCATCTTTGCTGTTGTTACATCGCAAACATCGGACAAAGCAACGAAGTCACCGAAAGAGCACATTCTGTCGGTACCTCTTGCTCTTGCATAAGCACACGCAAGGGGTGAATCGTCAAGGCCTTCGATATCATCAACAAAGCAGGCTTTTTTCAACTTTTCGGGAAGTTTGATGCCGACAGCCGCAGAAGTCGGGCTGACATGCTTAAATGATGTAACTGCGGGAAGTCCCAATGCATCTTTGAGTTCTTTTACAAGTTGCCACGAATTGAACGCATCAAGAAAATTGATATATCCGGGGCGACCGTTTAGTATTTCTATCGGCAAATCGCTGCCGTCATGCATAAAAATCTTTGACGGTTTTTGGTTAGGATTGCAACCGTATTTGAGTTCAAATTCTTTCATTTTCTGTCCCCTTTTACACTTTATTTTTGTTTATCAGGCGGGTTTGAGTTTCTAAGTTTTCAAGATTTATGTATCTTACATAAAGTGAAATTTTGTTATCTTCATCGAGAGCGTTCCAAAGGTTATCTGTAAACACATCGATATCGTTCTCAATCGAAATACGCTTTGGCTCACCTTGGAAAGTCGGTATCGGATTTCCGTCGCAAACATAAGTATGGATAAAATGACCGAGACCGCTGACAGAGGGATAAGAAAAGCCGTATCTTGCACAGGAAGAACCTTTTTCATCAATGCTTTTTAATATGCTCATTTGATAGGAAAAATCATTGTTTTCAAAAGTCAGCATACCGCTGATACGCGGGGTAAAATTCGGAGAATCAGGTTCAAATTCGCGGGTTTCGAGGGATTCGAAAAATGTTTTACCATTCGCTAAACCGTCATAGATTGTGTCTGTTTGGTCGCCGTTTGTAACGATGAGTTTATTTTCAAACTGACGAACTGCGGCATAGATAATCAAACTTGGGTCTTCGACCTTTGACACATCAAACGGCTCTGTGAAAACTTCGCCGTTTTTCTCTGTGAAAATGCGGTTTCGTGAATTACTGCTCCTACCCATAATAAAGCAGGCTACACAGGCGTTTTTGCCGTCTTTTGTTTTGCCGATGACGATTCCTCGCCCGGGGTATGTATTGCCTTTTTGCAGTTCATCTACATCGTTGATTTTGTAAATATCCATTTCTTTCTCCTAATGTGTTTTTATTGAATCTTAATTATTTTTTCGGTTTTATTTTCCCACAAGTAATAATTAATATGATAACACCTACAACTGTACTTGCACCTACTTTAATGACCTGTTTTATTCTATAAGCCCACTCATTTCTGCAGGATTCACAATATTTGTGCTTATATCCTTTTGGAAGAGGTTTTTGACATTTTTTGTTTTTACAAACTTTTACTTCTGTTACTTCTTTTTTATTCTTCATTTTCACTTTCCTCAATCATCAGAGTTTTCCCTGCACACGGTAGTGCATTAATTTTCTCTTTAATAATCGGTAGTTCTTTTGACCAATAGTTTTCCGGTGATGGATCAATTAAATCAAGTCTCTCAACAAGTCCGGGTTCTTTAAGATATGTGTCATTAACAAAATCAGCATAATATGTCAGGCTCTTTCTTGATGCTTCGTTTTCACCCATTTCTCGATATGCCATAGCCTCGGCAAAAGAAACCATATTAACTGCACAAAGACTGTCACGAATTTCTCCCATTCGTGCACCTATTTTTTCAGGTGAAGCACCATTGAACATTTTTTCAAAGAAAGATTCCGGCTGTTCTATAATAAATGACACATTTGACTTTTGACTAAGCATCAATAGATTTCGGCTATCTTCTGCGGATGATACAAGTTGCATAAGCGCCATAGAACGCAGTTGCGGATTCTCAATCTCCATTGCTTGCAGGAATTTTTGCTGACAACTATAAGCTGTAGCAAGTCGGTCATACTCCTGTCCTTGATGCACTTCCTCGATAGCAAGTTGAACTGCTTGTATCTGTTCGGCTATTTGAGCCATTTGCATTTGTGACGAAAAATCAGTCATCGCTTGACTTATCTCGGGAGTCATATCAATCGCCTTTAGCGGTATGGTCGTTATTATTTTTTTAGTATTAGGAGCGATTAGATTAGCCATAAGTGATCCATCTTTTTTCGTCATTAGCTTAAGTGCACCTTTTGCAATTTGCTTCTTTTGTTCATCAGTCAGTACTGCTTGAAGTGCCATATCGGGGATGGCAGATTTCACAGTATTAAAGAATGCCGGAGCCGAATAAAGCATACGCTCAATTTTGCGAAAGATTGTTTCTGCTTCGTGCATAAGCGGTTTTGCAACAGCTGGTAACTCCTGAAAACATTCTGTGATTTCTTCACTATAATCCGAGGCATCATGCACTTCAACCTCGTCTTCTGATATGATAATTACTTCCTCTTGCATAATAATAAATCCTTTCGTATAATCTTTTCAGATATTTTATGATTTTATAATTACAAATCATTTTGTAACAAGTGCAACTGTTTCCACATGGCTCGGTTCGTGGGTGAACAACCTATTCAACACCCACTGTACAAGGGAATGGTGGAACACCTATTTTCGCCTTAAAATGGGTATGTCGAACCGATACGAATGTTGAGTTACCTTGTTGCTCGTATAGGCAAATACAGTAAATGTCTATTGTGCAAAATTACAATTTTTAGTGCAATCCAACTGACGGATTAAACTAGAATTTTCTACCTATCCAATATCTTCTCTTTTATCCTATTAGCTGCTTCAATATGCATAATCCAGTGTCTTGAAAGAGGCATCTTTATAAGACCAGATATATC
>JAGHTC010000011.1 GCA_018065465.1 Candidatus Ruminococcus equi | reverse complement strand
TATCATATCTTATATGATAAATTGCGCTTCAATATTATGGAGGGTAGGTAAATGTATACTGATAATATGCAAGATAAAAAGATTTCCGTTATTGTGCCTTGTTATAATGTAGAAAAATGTGTGAAAAAATGTGTTAACAGTATATTAAAGCAAAAATATAAAAATCTTGAAATAATTCTCGTTGATGACGGCTCAAAAGATAAGACAGGTATGATTTTGGACGAATTTGCAAAAAAAGATAATAGAGTTAAGGTTATACATAAACAAAGCGGCGGGGTATCATCTGCAAGAAATGAAGGCATTTTGTCTGCAACCGGTGATTATATAAGCTTTATTGATGGTGATGATTGGATTGATAAAGATATGTATGAAAAACTTCTGTCTTTTGCTGAGACAAAAAATGTTGAAATAGTTTCTTGTGGATATGTAGTTGAAAGATTAATTATTAAAAAGCGCTGTGTTGCTCCTTTTGAATTTAATACAGTATACGATAGTGATTTTATCATTCAGGAAATATTATCCAACTTTATATATAGAAAAAAAGATATTACTATGGCCTTAAATAATCCGGTAAAGTTATATAAATCATCATTATTAAAGGATAATAATATAACTTACAATGAAGAATGGTTTCATGCAGAAGATATAGAATTCATTGTAAGATTATTTTTAAAAACAAATAGCATTGCTTTTTTGGATTTTGCACCATACCATTATATTCGTTATATTTCATTAAAGACACTGACAACCCGATTTTTTCCTTATTGGTTTGAACAGCAGATGAGATATGAAAAATTTATTGAAGGAACATTATATCCAATTTATGAAAAAGAGATAGATTATCCTAAGCGTGCGATTGGTATTATGAAATACGCACACCAAGATTGTATGGACATATACAAACGCGAGAATGACGAAAAAAATCAGGAAAAATATCAATTTGCCATCTTCACTAATAAAGATTATATCGATGCAGTAAATGTATCAAATGACTCTGATTTGGATGAAATACTTTTATCAGAAAAAAGAGCTGTAGAGAAAAATGACTTTGAAGAATGGCGAAATATTGCTAAAAAATGTATGTAAAGTTAAGGTGTCTGCTAAATACATAGCAAAGTTAATCCCCGAGGTTTTCTCGGGGATTTTTATTGTTCACAAATTATTTACCAAATAATTGTTGACTTTTTTTGACTTTCGGGCTATACTATGTAATGTAAGTTAGCACTCGGGTATCGAGAGTGCTAATTATTCAAAAACATTTGAGATTAGACTCGCAGAGAGGAGGTCAATATGGCACTTGCATTGCGTAAGCAGAAAATACTTTCTGCCGTTATTGAAAACTATATTGCCTTCGGCGAGCCGATAGGCTCGAAAACTCTGCAAGCCTCTACCGACCTCAACTGTTCGTCTGCGACGATTCGAAACGAACTTGCCGATTTGGTGCAGGAGGGCTATCTTTCTCAACCGCATACCTCTGCGGGACGAACACCGACGCAAAAGGGCTATCGCTATTATATAGATAACCTGATGCCGAAAGTCAAACTCCCCGACAGGATGAGCGAATATATCGAGAATGTTATTTTGTCAGGTGCGAATGCTCCCGAAACGATACTCTCAAAAACAGCCCACGCCCTGTCATCTTTGTCCGATATGGCTGCGGTTGCGACTTCACCGCCCTCGGGAAACGCCCGTGTTCACAGAATACGCTTTGTTTCCACCGGACGACATACATCTATGGCGGTGCTGATTACATCAAACGGAATGGTAAAATCAAGGCTCTTTCGGTGCGACTTTGTTTTAACCCCCGAGTTGCTCTCAATGTTTGACAAAGCACTAAACGAAAAGTTTTCTGGCGTTATGCTGTCGCAGATAAATCAAGTCTTCTTGCAGACAGTCGCAGGAAATATGGGCGAACTTACTTTGTTCATACCCGATGTACTTCTTGCCGTTTACGAAGCGGCAAAGCAGGCACTTTTGCCCAGCGTTACCGTTTGCGGTGAGACAAACTTGCTGTTTATGGAAGACTACAACCTCTACAGCGCACGAAATGCGTTGAAATTCCTATCGGATACAAATGCTATTTCAAGTTTGCTGAGTCAAAACAGCGGTGATACAAAAATTTTCTTGGGTGAAGAAAGCGGACGGTACGAACTTTCCGACAGCAGTGTTCTTACTTCGCGATATGAAATCTCGGGCGAGAAAGCGGGTGCAGTAGCCCTTGTCGGTCCCGTCAGAGTTGATTATAAAATGTTGGTGGCGCAACTTGAATTTGCCGCCGCCTGTGCGTCTAAACTGATAGGCGAAATACTTGAACAGTAGGAGATGAAAAAATGGGAAAGAAAACGAAAAAAGACGAAATGAATGAAGAAATCAAAGTCGAAAAAGAAACTTCAAACGAAGTTGAAGATGAAATAAAAGAAGAAGAAAAAGAGCCGTCGGCAGAGGAAAAACTAAAGGCGGAATTAGAAAATCAAAAAGACCTTTATCTTCGATTGCGTGCCGAGTACGATAACTACAGAAAGCGTACTCAAAACGAAAAACTTTCCATCTATGACGATGCAACAGCCCACGCTGTATCGCAGATACTACCGATTGCCGACAGCATCACGATGGCTTTATCTTCATTAGGCGACGATGTTCCGAAAGAATTTTTGAAGGGAATCGAACTTATCGCACAACAACTCAAAACGAGTTTTGAAAAACTGTCGATTACGGAATTCGGCGAAGTCGGTGATGAATTTAACCCCGAAATACACAACGCCGTTTCTACAATCGAAGACGAAAATTTCAAAGAAAATACCGTTTGTGCCGTTTATCAAAAGGGCTTTATGCTCAAAGACAAAGTCGTAAGACACGCAATGGTGCAGGTTGCAAACGTATAAATAATTTTAATTAACATATTGGAGGAAAATATTATGGCAAAAACTATTGGTATTGACTTAGGTACAACAAATTCATGCGTAGCAGTTATCGAGGGCGGTGAGCCTGTCGTTATCGCTAACGCAGAGGGTGCTAGAACAACTCCCTCGGTAGTCGCTTTCTCAAAAGACGGCGAAAGAATGGTAGGTCAGGTCGCAAAGCGCCAGGCTATCACAAACCCCGACAGAACAGTTTCTTCTATCAAAAGAGAAATGGGCTCTGACTACAAAGTAACTATTGATTCAAAAGCATATACACCGCAGGAAATTTCCGCAATGGTATTGCAGAAATTAAAAGCAGACGCAGAAGCATACCTGGGCGACAAGGTAACAAGCGCTGTTATCACAGTTCCCGCTTACTTTACAGATGCACAGCGTCAGGCAACAAAAGACGCAGGTAAAATCGCAGGTCTTGATGTAAAGCGTATCATCAACGAGCCGACAGCCGCTGCACTTTCCTACGGTATTGATAAAGAAAACGACCAGAAGGTTATGGTATATGACCTCGGCGGAGGTACTTTTGATGTATCTATCATCGAAATCGGTGACGGCGTTCAGGAAGTTCTTGCAACAGCAGGTAACAACCGTTTGGGCGGTGACGATTTCGACAAGCGCATTATCGACTGGATGGTTTCATCTTTCAAAGCAGAAACAGGCGTTGACCTTTCAAATGATAAAATGGCTATGCAAAGACTTAAAGAAGCCGCAGAAAAATCAAAAATCGAGTTGTCCGGCGTTACAACATCCGCTATCAATCTTCCGTTTATTACAGCAGATGCAACAGGCCCGAAACACCTTGATTTGACACTCACCCGTGCAAAATTCAACGAACTCACAGCAGACCTCGTTGAGAACACAATGGGACCTGTAAGAACTGCACTTTCCGACTCCGGTTTGCAAATCGGCGATATCGACAAAGTTCTTATGGTCGGTGGTTCTTCTCGTATTCCCGCTGTTCAGGATGCTGTAAAAGGCTTAATCGGCAAAGAGCCGTTCAAGGGCATTAACCCCGACGAATGTGTTGCTATCGGTGCTGCTATTCAGGCAGGTGTTTTGGGCGGCGAAGTTGACGGACTTCTTCTTTTGGATGTTACTCCGCTTTCATTGGGCGTTGAAACAATGGGCGGTATTATGACAAAAATCATCGACAGAAATACCACTATCCCGACAAAGAAGAGCCAGATTTTCTCAACCGCAGCAGATAACCAGACACAGGTTGAAATCAATGTATTACAGGGCGAGCGTGAATTTGCCCGTGATAATAAGCAACTCGGTCTTTTCGCTTTGACAGGTATCGCTCCCGCTCCCAGAGGAATTCCGCAGATTGAAGTTACATTCGATATTGACGCAAACGGTATCGTTAATGTATCTGCAAAAGACCTCGGTACAGGCGCAGAACAGAAAATTACTATCAACTCTTCGGGCAATATGAGCAAAGAAGATATTGACAAGGCTGTTAAAGAAGCCGAGCAGTATGCCGCAGAAGACAAGAAACGCAGAGAAGAAGTTGATAATAAAAACGAAGCCGAACAGGTTGCTTATCAGGCTGAAAAGTTAGTCACAGATTCAGGCGACAAGATGGAAGATGCAGACAAAGAAGCAATCAATACAAAGGTAGCGGCTGTCAAGGATGCTATATCCAAAAATGATAACGAGCTTATCAAGACAGCAAAAGAAGACCTTATGAAAACTTTGCAGGATGTCGGCACAAAACTCTATCAGCAGGCAGCAGCAGAGCAGCAGGCACAGGCTCAGGCTAATCCGCAAAGCGCAAATGCAACAGGTGCAGCCGATAACGGTCCTGATGGCAATGTCTATGATGCTGACTACAAAGATGTTGACTAATTAGTTAAAAAATTCATTTTTTTCATACCGTAGTGACGAGGTTTTTGCCCCGTCACTTTGGTGCGTATATACATACATTAGGTAAGGTGTTTACTTTTGGCAGATAAGAGAGATTACTACGAGGTCCTTGGTGTAAACAAAGGCTCCTCGGACGATGAAATTAAAAAAGCATACCGTCAGGCGGCAAAAAAATATCACCCCGACTTGCACCCCGGCGACAAGGAAGCCGAAGCAAAATTCAAGGAAGTCAACGAGGCGTACGAGGTCCTCTCCGATAAGGAGAAAAAGGCCCGCTATGACCAGTTCGGACACGCAGGAGTTGACCCGAATTACGGCGCAGGTACAGGCGGTTCTCCGTTTGGACAGGATATAGATTTCGGCGATATTTTCAGTTCCGTTTTCGGCGGTTTCGGTGGCTTTGGCGGAAGGCGAAGTGCTAACCCGAATGCACCGCGCAGGGGCAGTGATGTTGAAACAACGCTCTACATTTCCTTTGAAGAAGCGGCAAAAGGCTGCAAAAAAACCGTTTCATACAACGCTGTTACTACCTGTCACGAATGCAACGGCACAGGCGCTCAAAAAGGTACATCACCGAAAACCTGTACAGCCTGTCAGGGCAGAGGTCAGGTAACAATAAACCAGCGTACTCCGTTCGGCGTTGTTCAGACTTCGCGCACTTGTGATGCCTGTAAAGGTCGCGGAAAAATTGTTGAAACACCGTGCAAAGCGTGTAACGGCGCGGGCAGAGTCCGCAAGAAAAAATCCGTTGAAGTTAATATTCCCGCGGGTATCAGCGATGAGCAGGTACTTAATGTATCCGGTCACGGCAACTCGGGCGTAAATTCAGGTCCTGCAGGTGATTTGCATGTATACATCGGTGTAAGACCTCACCCCATTTTTGAACGCAGGGGCGACGATATCTGGTGTGATTTGCCGATAACTTTCTCCCAGGCTGCTTTGGGTGCGGAAGTTACCGTCCCCACCCTTGACGGAAAAGTAAGTTATACTATCCACGAGGGTACTCAGCCAAACGATATTTTCAAGTTAAAAGGCAAGGGCGTTTCTCATCTAAACGGCAGAGGCAAAGGCGACCAGTATGTAAAAATTGTTATTGAAGTGCCGAAAAATCTCTCATCAAAGCAAAAAGAACTTATAAAAGAGTTTGAAACGGGTACATCCGATAAAAACTATTCAAAACGAAAATCATTCAAAGATAAACTCAAAGACCTACTGTAAATCATAAAACCTTATTGCCTCCCCTTGTCAGGGGAGGTGTTTTGCTTTGCAAAACGGAAGAGCAGTAAACAAATTGATAATTGAAAATTGATAATTTAGATTGTCAAGCCTCATTGTGCTACGCTGTTCTTGAAATAACTTCTACTCACTTGACCACCTGCACAGACATTTTTGTCTGTTTCGGTGCTCACAGTTCGCACGGAGTAATTTCAAGACTTCGCACCTCGGCTCTTCTTTGAAAATCGCAAAGCGATTTTTGGATTTATATTTTCTAAAAACTAAAAACTAGATACTAAATACTATTTCACTTGACACAAAGCGGATAACAGAGTAAAGTTTTAGTATAGGAGTGATATAATGGAATGGTTTGAAATCACGGTAGATGTGGCACTATCCGACCTCGAAAAGGCAGAGGCTATCGCAAATATGACCGTGCCTTACGGTATATATACCGAAGATTACAGCGAACTTGAAAGCGAGATTGAAAGTATCGCCCATGTCGATTTGATAGACGAAGAACTCTTGAAAAAAGACAGGGACAAAGCAAAAATTCATATCTATCTCGAAAACGGCGAAAACCCGAGTGAAGCGGTAGCATTTTTACGAGAACGACTTACCGCCGAAAAGATTGATTTTTCTATCAACTTGAATTCGTGTGAAGAAGACGACTGGCTCAACAACTGGCGACAATATTTTGAGCCGATGGAAATAGGCGAAAAGATACTGATAAATCCGTCTTGGTATGAGCATAAAGATACAGACAGAGTTATTCTCGATATTGACCCGGGACTTTCTTTCGGAACAGGCAAACACGAAACGACAAAACTCTGCCTCATGATGCTCGAAAAATATATTTTCGACGGTTGTACCGTTCTTGATGTCGGTACAGGCTCGGGAATACTTTCTATCGTTGCACTTTTGCTGGGGGCTAAAAGTGCTTTTGCGGTTGATATCGACCCGCTTGCGGTCAAAACTGCCATAGATAATGCAAAACTCAACAAGGTATCGGACAGATTTACTGCCGTTTGCGGTGACCTTACCGATAAAGTATCGGGAAAATATGATATTGTTGTTGCAAATATCGTCGCAGATGCTATAATAAACTTATCAAAAGATGTCAAAAAATTTATGAATGATGATTCCGTCTATATCACAAGCGGTATTATCGACACAAGATATGATGATGTAGTATCTGCACTATCAAATGATTTTGAGATTTTGAACGAATATACTGAAAACGGTTGGTACTGTTTCTGTTTTAAACCGTTGAAAAACTAAAATCACGGTGAAAGATAAAACATATTATACATAAATCTATTGACAAAATTTCGGAGGTAACTTATGAAAAACAATAAAAGGGAAAAACTAAATCTGTTCTTTTCTGCATTTCTGCTCATCGGCTTTATCGTTTGCACCTACTTTTTTATGACACTTGCAAATCAGGTTGATATGGTTGCAAGCCAGATTATCAGAGTAGTTGTCTATGTCCTTTTCGGTCTTTTGCTGTTCTATGCAACCCGTGTTGGCGACGGCAAACCCGTTAAGAGATTCAGCCCGATTATCCTTATCGTTCTCGATATCCCCGCTTTGTATATCATCCTTGCTACATTTGCAACAGGCTTCCCGCTTAATGCAGCACTCGCTTCTCAGCCCGTTGTTATGCTCTTTGCATGCGTAGCTCTCGGATATGGTATTCCGTTTACATTCTTGAGCGGTTTTGAACTTGTATCGGACGAAGAGAACAACACCTTTGTATCAGGCGGAATTAAAGAAGAACTCGACGAGATTGAAAACGGTACTGTTGTAATAGAAGAAACAGAAGAAATCGTAGAGTCATCAGACGGTGAAGAAGTAGAAATCAAAGAAGAAATTACCGAAGTAATCGAATAAAAACAGTAGTAAAGTTAGGAGAATTTGTTTTGGGATGTTCACATGACTGCAACAACTGTAGTGAGAGTTGTAGGGAGCGTAACGAAGTGCAGGATTTGCACATTAAATTAAATGACAGCAGTTCCATTAAAAAGACTTTTGCCGTAGTATCGGGCAAAGGCGGAGTAGGAAAAAGCCTTGTCACAGGTGCATTGGCAGTTGAACTTAACCGCCGTGGCTACAAAACAGCCGTTTTGGATGCCGATATCACAGGACCTTCTATTCCGAAGGAGTTTGGCATCAAAGAGCATTGTAAGGGTAACGATTTCGGTATTATCCCCGAAACGACAAAAACCGGCATTGATATTATGTCGATAAACCTTTTGCTCGAAAATGCTACCGACCCCGTTGTATGGCGCGGACCTGTTATTTCGGGTACCGTAAAGCAGTTTTATACCGATGTTATCTGGAAAGATGTTGACTATATGTTTGTCGATATGCCACCGGGTACAGGCGATGTTCCGCTGACCGTTTTCCAGTCAATTCCGCTTGACGGAATTATCATTGTCACTTCCCCGCAGGAACTTGTTTCGATGATAGTCGGCAAAGCTGTGAATATGGCAAAGATGATGAATATTCCCGTTATCGGTCTTGTTGAGAATATGAGCGGATTCAAATGCCCCGACTGCGGCAGCGTTCATCCGATTTTCGGCGAGAGTCATATTGACGAAGTCGCAAAAGAGTTTAATACCGAGTGTATCGCAAAAATCCCGCTTGACCCCGAACTTGCGAAATGCGTCGATACGGGGACGCTGGAACTCTTTACAGGCAACTATTTTGAAAATGCCGCAAACAAAATCGAAGACGATTTTTCAGTAAAATAAGATAAGAAAAAGACGGTGAGAAATCACCGTCTTTTTTTATGCTGTATTAATTATTTTTTTATGGTATTTTACAGCATAATTATATGCCAAAGCAGTACCGCTATGGTGTTGCGTGTTCAAATGCTTTCTGTCGCCTAAAAATACTTTTTTGTTGTAATAAAATACACAAATATCGCTGTTAATTATCATTTCTTGATTTCGTTTTATGTAACTCGCTCGACCGGCACCGAAAACGGATTGAGGGAATATGCTTTCTTCATATCCTTGAAGCAAATACTTTTTTGTATATTCGTCAGCATTGGGATAATTTGTCCGATAATGGATGCGTTTTATTTGAGGATATTGTTTCATTAAGTCGGATACAATGTCATAACAAATGTCATTAAATTCGCTTTTGCTTCCGAAAAGAAAATTCTCGATTTTTTCTTTTTCTATAAGTTTCACTATTATGTTTTTAAGTTTTTTCTGAAAGTCAGGTGAAAGATTTATTTTTCTGTGACCTATAAAACAAGCAGATTTGTTCATATTTTCGCCTCATAATATGGGATATATCGTAATTATACCATAAAATTTTGCGATTTGCGATATATCCCACACGATTTTTCGCATAATTCTATAAAATAGATTTACGATAAATCGTAGGAGGCTTTTGATGAACACTAAGGAAGCAGTCGCAAAAAGGATACTTGAACTTTGTGACGAGAGAAATCTTGCTGTAAATGCCTTAGCCAATATCTCGGGCATACCTCCGTCAACAATTTACAGTATGCTAAATACCAAAAGCAATAATCCGGGAGTTGTATCCATAAAGAAAATTTGTGATGGTTTAGAAATTTCTGTCAGAGAGTTTTTTAACAGTCCGCTTTTTGACAGTACCGAACAAGAAATAGAATAGAAAAAAGACGGTGAGAAATCACCGTCTTTTTTTATGCCGTATATTTGGTTTAGTAAAGTTTTATTCCTCAACTTTTTTGCCGGCGAGGAGCATATAAACAACTGCTGCCAAAGCACCGCCGACGAGCGGGGCTACGATGAATACCCATACGCAAGAGAGCGACTCTCCGCCTGCCAAGAGAGCAGGACCGAAGGAACGAGCGGGGTTGACAGATGTTCCTGTCAAGCCGATTCCGAGGATGTGTACGAGTGTGAGTGTAAGACCGATAACGATTCCTGCAACTGCGCCGTTTTTAACTTTGGATGTAACGCCGAGGATAGCAAAAACGAAAACAAAAGTGAGTATTACTTCAATAATAAGCGAAGCAACAACAGAGCCACCTGCGAGTCCGTTTGAACCAAGAGCGCCTGTCATATCGACAAGACCTGCCGAAGTGAAGATACCTTTGAGTATGCCTGCGCCTGCGATAGCACCCAAGAACTGGGCTACAATGTAGCAAAAGAAATCTTTTACCGACATACGGCCCGAAACGAGCATACCGATTGATACAGCGGGATTTATGTGACAACCCGAGATGTTTCCGACAGAGTATGCCATAGCGACAATGACAAGACCGAAAGCAAGGGCGGTGAGGATATATCCACAACCCATAGTCGAGTCACAGCCGACAGTCATAGCAGTACCGCAACCGAAAACAACAAGCACACAGGTTCCGATAAATTCCGCAACTGATTTTTTAAAAAGTTCCATAAAAATTCCTCCTAAAAATTTATTACTTAAATTATATAACTAAATGGATAAAATATCAATATGCTTTATATGTTTATTTTTGTGAACATAATATTCATATCTCTTTTACTTGCTAATATCGGCGTTTAGTATTATAATCAAATTTATATTAGTATAAGGGGAGTTATATGCTTAATTTCAAAACACCCGAATTAGATGACAGAGAGGCTGTGCAAAAAATTGTCGAAAAGACAAGGAATATGGGCAACGACCTTTCTTTTGCAAACCTCTTTTTGCTTCGAAAAAAGTATGATACAAAAATCTGTTTTGACAACGGCTTTTTGCTACGCACCTACAACGGACCGTATAACCGAGTAGGCTACGCTTTTCCTCTCGGAAAGGGCGATATCGAAAAAGAAATTTTAATACTCAAACAGTACGCAGAAAATAAGGGAGAAAAATTGCAGTTTTGTTTTCTGTCGGAAAAGCAGAAAAACCTGCTTTGTGAAACATACAAAGATGAATACGAATTTTCTTTTGACGAGGGCGACTGCGACTATATTTATAAAACGCAAAAACTTGCCGATTTGGTCGGCAACAAATATCACAAGCATAAAAACAAATGTCTGAAATTTGAAAAAACTTATGAAAATATCAGGGCTTGCAAGATAGATGAAAAAAATATTGAAGATGCCTACAAGGTTGAAGAAATGTGGCTATCTGAGCATAGCGAAGATAAGATGATAATTATTGAACGCGACGCGATAAAAGAAGCCCTTGCTAATATGGACGCGCTTGAACTTTTCGGGCTTATTATCTATGTAGATGAAACACCTGTTGCTATGTCAATAGCGTCGCAGATAAATCACAACACCTGCGACATTCATTTTGAAAAATCCTACGGCGAATTTGCCGACAATGGTGCATACAGTTTTATCTGCCGTGAAATGGCAAAAAACCTTGTTATGTACAAGTACTTAAACCGTGAGGAAGATTTGAATATGGAAGGGTTAAGGCAGTCGAAGATGTCTTATCATCCGACACAAAAGTATAAAAAGTTTTTAGCAAGGAGCAAGTAACTATGCTGTCACAGATTTTATCAAAAGAGTCGTGTGCGAACTGCCGCTTTTGCTGTTCTTTTCGAAGGTGCAGTCTGTGGGAAACCCCGCTTTTTGACAACGAAACAGCAGAAAAACTCAGCAAAAAAGGATATAGTTTTGTTAGTGACAAAGGCTTTTTTCGAATGTATCTTGATGATAAATACAAGACAAATGACGAAAACGAAGAAGTCCCTTGCTACTTTCTTGACAGCAAAAAAGGTTGTATCCTTGACGAAGACACAAAGCCTTTTGACTGCAAAATCTGGCCCTTGCGAGTTATGAAAAAGGAAGATAAATTAGTAATTGCGCTTACGCCGACCTGCAAAGAAATCAACAAAATCCCGCTTGAAAAAATGAAAGCCTTTGTAAATGACGAAGTAGGCAAAATCATTTTTGACTATGCTAAAAATCATCCATATATTGTAAAGGAATATCGCGAGGATTTTCCTGTTCTTATGTATGACGAAAACTGATAAAGGAGTGTTATTATGGACTATCGTATTGAACACGACACAATGGGCGAAGTAAAGGTGCCCATAGATAAATACTACGGAGCGCAAACACAAAGAAGTTTTGAAAATTTCAGAATAGGCGAAGAAAAAATGCCTTTTGAAATCATTTCGGCTTTTGCGTCACTAAAATCCGCCTGTGCAAAAGCAAACTTGAAACTTCAAAAAATTGACAGTAAAAAAGCAGAGATTATCGAAACCGTCTGCGATGAAATCAAAGACGAAAAACTTGTCGGCAATTTTCCTCTTTCCGTTTGGCAGACAGGCAGCGGAACTCAAACGAATATGAATGTCAACGAGGTTATTGCAAACCGCGGTAACGAAATAGCAGGAGAAAAACTTTTGCACCCGAATGACGATGTAAACATGTCGCAGAGTTCAAACGATACTTTTCCCTCGGCGATGAATATTGCCGCCACACTTGCGGTGGGGAATAAACTTCTCCCTGCATTGTACAAACTTATCTTTGCATTTTCTGCACTGGAAATGGAAAATGTTAATGTAATAAAAATCGGCAGAACTCATCTTCAGGACGCAACACCGATAAAGTTTTCGCAGGAAATAAGCGGTTGGAGAACTATGCTTTCCGAGTCCTACAATATGATAGAGAAATCTCTTTACTATTTGAGAAAACTTGCTATCGGCGGAACTGCCGTCGGCACTGGACTCAACGCTCCCGAAAATTTTGACAAAGCGGTGTGTGATGAATTGTCGATTATGCTCGATAATGAATTTGTCCCCGATGAAAATAAATTCCATGCCCTTACATCAAAAGACGCTTTTGTCTTTGCCCACGGGGCAATAAAATCACTCGCCTGCAACCTGATGAAAATTGCAAACGATATCCGTTTTCTGTCGTCGGGACCGAGGTGCGGTATCGGCGAGATAACCATTCCCGAAAATGAGCCCGGCAGCTCGATTATGCCCGGGAAGGTAAATCCCACTCAGTGCGAGGCGGTCACAATGGTAGCGGTTCAGGTTATGGCTAACGATACGGCAATTTCCATTTCGGCATCACAGGGCAATTTTGAACTCAACGTATTTATGCCTGTTTGTGCATACAACTTTTTGCAGTCGGTAAGGCTCTTGACCGATGTTATGACTTCGTTTGAGAAAAACTGTGTCAGAGGTATCAAACCAAACGAAAAGAAGATGAAAGAAAATCTTGACAAATCGCTTATGCTTGTTACCTGCCTTACGCCGAAAATCGGCTACGAAAAGGCGGCACAAATCGCAAAGTATGCTCACGAAAATTCGCTCACATTAAAAGAAGCGGTACTTAAATTAGAAGTTATGAGTAAAGAAGAATTTGACATTCTTGTTGACCCGAAAAAGATGGTGTAAAGAAGGATTTACTATGGATTATGCAAAGGAATCGCTGAAACTCCACGAAAAATGGAAAGGCAAAATCGAGGTTGTTTCAACCGTAGAAGTGGATAACGAAGAAAGTTTGTCGCTTGCTTACACTCCGGGTGTTGCACAGCCTTGTCTTGAAATACAAAAAGACAAAGACAAAAGTTATGAACTTACAAGAAAGCATAACCTCTGTGCGGTTATTACAGACGGTAGTGCGGTACTCGGACTTGGTAACATCGGCGGTATTTCGGGTATGCCCGTAATGGAAGGCAAATGCGTGCTGTTTAAGTCGTTTGGTGATGTTGACGCTTTCCCTCTTTGTGTAAAGACTAACGATGTTGACGAATTTGTCAACACGGTCTATAACATCAGCGACAGTTTCGGCGGAATAAATCTTGAAGATATTTCTGCGCCGAGATGTTTTGAGATAGAACGAAAACTCAAAGAAAAATGTGATATCCCCGTGTTTCACGATGACCAGCACGGTACTGCGGTTATCGTCCTTTCAGGTATGCTTAATGCACTTAAAATTGTCAAAAAAGACAAAGAGAATATGCGTATAGTCATAAACGGTATCGGTGCGGCGGGGTCTTCTGTTTGCCGTCTGCTTTTGTCGGCAGGATTTAAAAATATCATCCTTTGTGATAAATTCGGTATCATAAATGAGAATGACAGTAACATTCCTTTTGACTATATGAAAGAACTTGCAAAACTTACTAACCGCGAGCATTTAAGCGGAAATCTTCAGGATGCTTTGGTCGGTGCGGATGCTTTCTTGGGCTTTTCAAAGCCCAACCTTGTCACAAAAGAAATGGTAAGGTCGATGAACAAAGACGCCGTTATTTTTGCCTGTGCAAATCCCACGCCCGAAATTTTCCCCGAAGAAGCAAAAGAAGGCGGGGCAAAAATCATATCCACCGGCAGGAGTGACTATCCGAACCAGATTAACAATGTGCTTGCTTTTCCCGGGATTTTCCGCGGGGCGTTTGATGTTCGCGCAAGCGAGATAAACGAAGAAATGAAAGTAGCGGCGGCATATGCTATCGCAAATTTGATTTCAGACGACGAACTTAATGAGAACAATATCATTGTGAAACCGTTTGACAAAAGAGTTGCAAAGGCTGTCGCAAAAGCCGTAGCAGACGCGGCAAGGAAAACAGGCGTTGCGAGAATATAAAAAATGCTGTGGCGATTTGCCACAGCATTTTTAGTGTTAAGAAAATATAAATCACCAAATCTTATAATCTCCCCTTGTCAGGGGAGATGTCAAAATCAAAGATTTTGACAGAGGGGTAGACTATTTAAGTTTTAAGTTGTCGATTAAGCCAAGGTGGCGGCGATGACGGCTTTTATCGTGTGCATACGGTTTTCCGCCTCGTCAAAGACGATGGAGTTGTCACTTTCAAAAACTTCGTCGGTGACTTCCATACAGTCGATGTTGAACTTTTCGCTTATCTCTTTTCCGATAGTAGTATTCAAATCGTGGAAAGCGGGCAAGCAGTGCATAAATTTGCAGTTTTCGTTTGCGTTTTCCATAAGTTCTTTTGTAACTCTGTATGGGGTGAGGTCTTTTATTCTCTCTGCCCAAACCTCGTCGGGCTCGCCCATAGATACCCAAACATCCGTGTAGATTACATCGGCGTTTTTGGTCGCTGTCATCGGTTCTTCGATGAATTCAAGTGTCGCGCCTGTTTTTTCTGCGATTTCTTCGCAGGTTTTGATAAGTTCGCTGTCGGGAAAATACTTTTTGTTTGAGCAAGCGACAAAGTGCATACCCATTTTTGCACAGCCGACCATAAGCGAGTTACCCATATTGTAGCGGGCATCTCCCATATATACGAGTTTTTTGCCTTTGAGTTCGCCGAGGTGTTCTCGAATCGTCAAAAAGTCTGCTAAAATTTGTGTTGGGTGGAATTCATTTGTAAGTCCGTTATAAACGGGGACACCCGAGTATTTTGCAAGGTCTTCGACTATACTTTGTGAAAAGCCTCTGTATTCGATAGCGTCATACATTCTGCCGAGCACCCTTGCTGTGTCGGCGATACTTTCTTTCTTGCCGATTTGTGATGAACTCGGCTCAAGATAGGTACTGCTCATACCGAGGTCATTTGCTGCGACCTCAAAAGCACAACGGGTTCTTGTAGAAGTCTTTTCAAAAATCAAGGCGATGTTTTTTCCCTCGCACAGGCGGTGGGGAACACCCGCCTTTTTCTTTTTCTTAAAATCCTCTGCCATATCAATAAGAGAGGTGATTTCATCCGGAGTGAAGTCAAGAAGTTTCAGAAAATTTTTACCTTTGAAATTTTCCATCACAGTTCCTCCTTCAAGGTTTCTTTTATGATTTCTACTGCTTTTTGGAGTAGTGAAAATTCAATATTAAGCGGGGGCAAAAGACGGACTTTGTCTTTTGCACTAAGGCACAAAACGCCCTTTTCCTGCAAGCGTTTTATTGTTCTTTTTGCGTCTTGTTTTGCTTTAATTCCGAGCATAAGACCTTTACCGCTTATGCTTTCTACGCCTTCTGCATTTTCAAGCTCTGAGAAGATATATTCGCTCTTTTTGTTTACATCCTGCAAAAGATTGTCGTCTATACGCGAAAGTACCGACAAGGCACTTGCACAGCAAATCGGATTACCGCCGAAAGTTGAGCCGTGGTCACCGAAGTTAAATACATCTTTGACCTTTTGTGACATCAAAGTTGCACCCAAGGGCAGTCCGCCCGCAAGTCCTTTTGCGGTGGAAACAACATCGGGAGTTATACCGTAATTCATATATGAATAGAGTTTTCCTGTTCTGCCGTTGCCTGTCTGCACTTCGTCAATGATGAGGATAATATCATTTTCTTTTGCATACTTTTCGACACCCTTGACAAAATCAAAGTCGAGGACATTTACTCCGCCCTCACCCTGCACGGTTTCGAGCATAATGCCTGCGCATTTTGTGCTTTCTGCAAGTTTAATAAATGCATCAAGGTCGTTAGCCTTTGTGCTGACAAAACCATCTGTCAGCGGAGTGTAGAGAGTGTGGAAACTTTCCTGTCCTGTTGCGGCAAGAGTAGTGAGTGTTCTGCCGTGGAAAGAGTTTTCAAGTGTGATTATGTTAAAGTATTCTTCGCCCTTTTTGCTTTGAGCATATTTACGGGCAATTTTTATTGCACATTCGTTTGCCTCTGCACCCGAGTTTGAGAAAAAGACTTTTGACATACCTGTCTTTTCGCAAAGCATCTGGGCTAGTTCTACACACGGTTTTGTGTAGAAAAGGTTTGAAATGTGAGTAAGCGTTTTTGCTTGATTTTCAATAGCCTCACAGATTTTGTCATCACATACACCGAAGATATTTACTCCTATTCCCGATGTAAGGTCAATATATTCCTTGCCGTTTTCGTCATAAACCAAAGAGCCTTTGCCCTTTACGATTTCGATATCAAAACGACCGTATGTTGAGGCAACATATTTTTTATCAAGTTCTTTTATGTTCATTCTTTATCACCTACAACCATAGTGCCTGCACCTTCGTTGGTGAGCAACTCCATAATTATTGAATGATGTACTCTGCCGTCCATAATGGTGACTTTTTCAACGCCTTTGTAGATAGCCTCGATACAGCAACCTACTTTCGGTATCATACCGCCCGAGATAATTCCGTCTTTGTAGAGTTCGTGAGCCTCGCTGACGGTGACAACTGGGATGAGTGAGTTTTCGTCATTTGTATCCTTGAGAATTCCTGCGATATCCGTCATCATAATAAGACGCTTTGCAGACAAAGCACCTGCAATATAAGCGGCGGCTGTGTCACCGTTGATGTTATAGGCGTTGCCCTGTTTGTCACAGGCGATTGTGGAAATTACGGGGATATATCCTTTTTCGAGCAAATCAAAAACAGGGGTTATGTTTATATTCGTGATATCTCCGACATAGCCTAATTTTTTGTCTTTCATTTCGGCTTCGATAAGTCCGCCGTCCATACCGGAAATGCCCATTGCTTTTCCGCCCTTTGATTCAAGCAGATTAACAAGGGTTTTGTTGACTTTGCCCGACAATACCATTTGAACGATATCAACTGTTTCTTTGTCGGTAACACGCAGACCGTCAATAAACTTCGGCTCTTTTCCGAATTTTGCCATAACTTCGTTTATCTCGGGACCGCCGCCGTGGACTAAAACGACCTTAACACCGATTAGCCACAGCAAAACGATATCCTGCATAACCTGTTCTTTTAACTCATCGTTTATCATAGCGTTTCCGCCGTATTTTATTACGACAATTTTACCGACATATTTTTTGATGTACGGGAGGGCTTGGATAAGCACCTCGGCACGCTCCGGATTAGAAAAATTTGTGTTCATAATATCACGTCCTGTAATCGCCGTTGATTTTTACATAATCGTATGTGAGGTCGCAACCCCAAGCGGATGAAGAAAACTCGCCGTCTTTCAAATCTACTAAAATTTCGATTTCGTTTTCAAGCAAAATTTCCTTTGCTTTTTCTTCGGAAAAGTCGATTGAATGTCCGTTTTCACAGACCTTTATTTCGCCTTTGCTGCTTCTAAACGATACATCAATTTTGTTTACATCAACATCTGCTTTTGAGTAGCCTATTGCACAAAGCACCCTGCCCCAGTTCGCGTCTGCGCCGAACATTGCGGCTTTGAGCAAACTTGAACAGATAACGCTTTTTGCAACGGCTTTTGCAACACTTTTTGAAGACGCACCGCTGACATTACATTCAAGCATTTTTGTTGCACCTTCGCCGTCTGCGGCTATCATTTTGCAAAGTCCGACGGTAACAGAATTCAGTGCCTTCATAAAGGTTTTGAAGTCGTCGTTGTCGGATGTTATCTTTTCGTTTTCTGCCATACCGTTTGCTAAAACGGTAACCATATCGTTTGTTGATGTATCGCCGTCAATCGAGAGCATATTGAATGTATTTTGTATATCGGTTGACAAAGCTTTTTGGAGCATTTCCTGTGATATAGCAACATCGGTTGTGATGAATACGAGCATTGTAGCCATATCGGGATGAATCATTCCGCTGCCTTTTGCCATACCGCCTATTGTACATTCTATGCCTGAAAGTTCAAAACTTACTGCAATTTGTTTATCCACCGTGTCGGTTGTCATAATGCCGTTTGCGGCATCATCGTTGCCCGATTTTGAAAGACTTTTGCAAAGGGTGGGGACGGCTTCTTGTATCGGAGTGATGTCGAGTTTTTGACCGATAACACCGGTTGATGCAACTACAACATCTTCTGCCGAAATCGGCAGATTTTCCGAAACCAACGCGGACATTTTCTCGGCAATTTCTATGCCGTCTGCGTTGCAGGTGTTTGCGTTGCCTGAGTTACAGATAACCGCCTGTGCGATACCGTTTTTTATATGTTCTTTTGTAACCGTAAGAGGAGCACCTTTGACAAGATTTGTCGTATATACAGCCGCCGCAGTACAGGGCTTTTCACTGTATATAAGCGAAAGGTCATTTTTGGTTTTGTCTTTGCGTATGCCACAGTGAATACCCGAAGCGGTAAAGCCTTTTGCGGCACACACTCCTCCTGAAATTTTCTTCATAGCAACCTCATTATTTTACAACAAGTCCCAAACTCATCTCTTGTTTCAGGACAATGTTCATATTCTGTATAGCCGCGCCCGAAGCACCTTTTCCGAGATTGTCAAAGCGTGACACGAGTACGATTCTTTCATCGTTTCCGACAACGGAAATTTCCATCATATCGGAGTATGAAAGTTTATTAGCACTCAAAAATCCGTTTTCATCAGTATTGTCACAAAAACGGATAAGCCCGCTTTTGTAGTAATCTTTGTAGACGGTTTTAAGTTCGTCAAGCGAAATGCCGATATCATCTTTTGATAAGGGAACGAGAACTTCCATACCGCAGTAGTACGGTGCAACAGTCGGCAAAAATACAGGGTTGTTTTCAAGTCCGCTGTACTTTTGCATTTCGGGAAGATGCTTGTGACTTTGCGAAAGTCCGTAAACCCTTGGGGCTTCTAAAAGAGTGTCCCTGTTTTCGCTTTCATAATCTGCTATCATTTTCTTTCCACCGCCCGAGTAACCTGTCAGCGAAAAGCAGGAAAGCACTTTGTCTTTTTTGATAATATTGAAATGCGTCAAAGGGGCAACAAGGGCGATAAAACCGCTTGCGTGACAACCTGGGTTTGTTATCCTTTTTGCGTTTTCAATTCTTTCTTTTTGTCCCAAAAGTTCGGGCATTCCGTAGATGAATCTTTCGTCTGTTCTGTGTGCGGTTGATGTGTCGATAATTACCGTGTTCGGATTATCAACAAGAGTCAGTGCCTCTTTTGCCGCATCGTCGGGCAAACAGAAAAAAGTAATATCGGAATTGTTTATCATTTCTTTGCGGTGGGAAATATCTTTACGGTACTCATCGGGCAAAGTGAGAAGTTCTATATCTTCTCTGTCTTTGAGTCTGTCTTTGAGCCTAAGTCCCGTTGTACCGGCACCGCCGTCTATAAATACTTTTGTCATATTTTTTCTCTTACAAATTTTATTTGTTTTTCTACCGAGGATTTTGATGTTCCGCCCTCGCTTGTTCTCTTGTTGACACAGTTTAACAGGTCAATGCTTTCGTATACATCTGTGTCAAAGATTTCGGAAAATTCTTTGTACTTTTCAAGGGGAATATTCTCAAGAATAAGACCGTTTTTGATACAGTAGGCGACAATCTCACCCGAGACTTTATAGGCGGACCTGAAGGGCATACCTTTCTTTGTAAGATAGTCTGCAAGGTCGGTTGCGTTGATAAAGCCTTCGCTTGCCGCTTTCTTCATATTTTCTTCGTTTGCTTTTATTGTACCAAGCATTGACGAGAAAATATCAAGACATTTTTTGACTGTATCGCAGGCATCGAAAACACTTTCTTTGTCTTCCTGCATATCTTTATTATAAGCAAGGGGAAGTCCCTTGAGCATAGTGAGTGTTGCGATAAGGTCGCCGTAAACCCTGCCTGTTTTTCCCCTTACGAGTTCAGCCATATCGGAGTTCTTTTTCTGGGGCATAATCGACGAGCCTGTTGTAAAGGCATCGGAAACCTCGACAAACTTGAACTCCCAACTTGACCAAAGAATGATTTCTTCCGAAAAACGGGAGAGGTGCATCATAAGGATAGATAAGTCGGAGAGAAGTTCAACACAGAAGTCACGGTCGGAAACGCCGTCGAGTGAGTTCAGCGCGATATCGGAAAAGCCGAGTTTTTCTGCTTCGAAATATCTGTCGGTATCGTAAGTAGTACCGGCTAATGCGCAACAGCCAATCGGCGAAATGTTCATTCTCTTTTTGCAGTCTTCTATTCTGTCGATATCACGCAAAAGCATCATAGCGTAAGAGAGAAGATGGTGAGCAAAAGTTATCGGTTGAGCCCTTTGAAGATGGGTGTAGCCTGGCATAATTGTGTCTTTGTAAAGTTCTGCTTTGTCGCAGATAACGGACAAAAGCGTCTTTGCTTTTTCGACAATTTCATCACATTCGTCTTTGAGATACATTCTCAAATCAAGTGCGACCTGATCATTTCTTGAACGGGCGGTGTGAAGTTTTTTGCCGACATCACCGATTTTTTCCGTCAGTACCTGCTCGACAAACATATGGATATCTTCACATTCAAGGTCAATTTGCAAACTGCCGTTTTCAATGCTTTCAAGAATATCACAAAGACCGCTGACAAGCATATCTTTTTCTTTGTCGCTGATAATATTTTGTTTTGCAAGCATTTCTGCGTGTGCAATACTTCCCAAAATATCCTGCTTGTACATTCTCATATCAAAACTGATAGATGAGTTAAAGTCGTCTGCAAGTTTTGAAGTATCGGCAGATGTGCGTCCTGCCCACATTTTCGCCATAATTATCCCTCACTCTTTAGGATTATTTGTTGTTTTTCTTGTTAACCTGAGCCTGAACTTTTATCGGCAGACCGAAAAGGTTGATAAAGCCTGCTGAATCTTTCTGGTCGTAGTCGCTTTCGCCGAAAGTAGCGAGTTCATCGCTGTAAAGTGAATAGTCACTCCATACGCCCGCTTTGATGATGTTGCCCTTGTAGAGTTTGAGTTTAACTTTACCTGTAACGGTTTCCTGTGTTTTGTCAACAAAGGCGGAGAGAGCCTCACGAAGCGGAGTAAACCACTGACCGTTGTATACTACTTCTGCAAAGGTAATAGAAAGTTTCTGCTTTTCGTGCAAAGTCATTTTGTCAAGGCAAACGCTCTCTAAATATTCGTGTGCTTTGTAGAGGATAGTACCGCCGGGAGTTTCATAAACGCCCCTGCACTTCATACCGACAAGACGGTTTTCAACTATGTCGATAAGACCGATACCGTTTTTACCGCCGTATTCGTTGAGTTTAAGGATGATTTCTTTTGCGGTCATCTTCTCACCGTCGAGTTTTGTCGGAACACCCTGTTCGAATTCAAGAGTAATATACTGCGGTGTGTCAGGTGCCGAAATAGGAGATACTCCCATTTCGAGGAAGCCTTCTTTTTCATACATAGGCTCGTTGCCTGTATCTTCGAGGTCAAGTCCCTCGTGTGAAAGATGCCAAAGGTTTTTATCTTTTGAGTAGTTAGTTTCACGGTTGATTTTCAACGGGATGTTGTGAGCCTCGGCATACTCGATTTCTTCTTCACGGGATTTGATATCCCACTCACGCCACGGAGCGATAATAGGCATATCGGGAGCAAAGTGTTTGATAGCAAGTTCAAAACGAACTTGGTCGTTGCCTTTACCCGTACAGCCGTGACAGATAGCGTCGGCGTTTTCTTTTATTGCAATCTCAACGAGTCCTTTTGCAATGCACGGACGGGCGTGAGATGTACCGAGCAAATATTCTTCATATACTGCGCCTGCTTTAACAGTCGGGATGATGAAGTCGTTTACATATTCTTCGGTTTGGTCGAGGACATAAAGTTTTGAAGCGCCTGTCTTGAGTGCTTTTTCTTCGAGTCCTTCGAGTTCATCTGCCTGACCGACGTTACCCGATACTGCAATAACTTCGCAGTTGTTGTAATTTTCTTTAAGCCAAGGGATGATGATAGATGTGTCAAGTCCGCCGCTGTATGCGAGAACTACCTTTTTGATATCGCTTTTGTTCATAAAATTACCTCCAATATGCATAATATGCAACTAATATGCATATATTATACATAAAATATGCAGAAAAGTCAAGTGAATATTCATATTTATTCATAATATACAAAAATTTATTCATTTTGCCGAATAAACTGTGGGAAGGTATTATGCTTTTTGCATATTTGGTGCATAGATATGTAATATATACTCTTTTTTGTGCATATTTTTTGCATATTATTTGGAAAAAATTATCATAGTAAAAAAGTAAATAAAAAGGTTGCACATAGATAAAATTTTGTATATACTTAAATTGCAGAAAAAATAACAAAGGAGTTTTTATTATGGGACTTATTAAAGCCGGCATAGGTGCTTTGGGCGGCACATTGGCAGACCAGTGGAAAGAGTTTTTCTACTGCGATGCACTTGACAAAGAAGTGTTGATGAAGAAAGGCGCAAAAAGAGTTTCAGGCCGTTCTTCAAACACAAAAGGCAGCGACAACATTATTTCCAACGGCTCGGGTATAGCCGTAAACGAAGGTCAATGTATGATTATCGTTGAGCAGGGCAAGGTAGTTGATATCTGTGCCGAACCCGGCGAATATACATATGACACTTCAACAGAGCCTTCGATTTTTGCAGGCTCTTTGGGCGAAAGCATTAAACAGACTTTCAAGACAATAGGCAAGCGTTTTACATTTGGCGGAGATACCGGAAAAGACCAGAGAGTTTACTACTTCAACACAAAGGAACTTATCGACAACAAATTCGGTACACCTAATCCCGTAATGTTTAGAGTAGTTGACAGCAGAATCAATGTTGATATTGATGTATCACTTCGTTGCAGCGGTGTTTATTCCTACAAGATTGTTGACCCGATACTCTTCTACACAAATGTCTGTGCCAATGTAGCAGATGAATACAGAAGAGAAGAGATTGACTCTCAACTCAAAACAGAGTTTATCTCTGCTTTACAGCCTGCACTTGCTAAACTTTCCGATATGGAACTTCGTCCGAACCAGATTATCGCACACAATACCGAAGTTGAAAGCGCAATGAACGAAGCTCTTTCTCAAAAATGGGGCGAACTTCGCGGATTGAAGGTTATTTCAGTTGCATTCGGCAGTGTTACACTCCCGGATGAAGATATGAAGAAAATCCAGAAGTATCAGCAGGCGGCTGTTTTGCGTGACCCGACTATGGCAGCAGGTGCAATTTCGGATGCACAGGCAGATGCTATGAGAGGTGCTGCGACAAACGAAGGCGGTGCTATGGGTGGCTTTATCGGTATGGGTATGGCTATGAATCAGGGCGCTAATGCACAAGGCCTCTATGCTTTGGGCGCACAGCAACAGCAGGCTCAACAGCAGGCTCAACCCCAACAAAACGGCTGGACCTGTGCTTGCGGAATGCAGAATGTCGGTAACTTCTGCCAAAACTGCGGAGCAAAGAAACCCGAAAGCAACAAGTGGGTATGCTCTTGCGGTATGCCTAACACAGGCAATTTCTGTCAAAATTGCGGAGCAAAAAAACCGTAAATTTCCCCTAAATTTAACAAATAGGAGATGATATTATGGCTGTAATGCAGGAATTTAAATGTCCTAACTGCGGTGGCGCTATTGCTTTTGATGCACAAAGTCAAAAACTTGTCTGTCCTTATTGTTCGACAGAGTTTGAAGTTGACGCTCTAAAAAGTGCAAACGAAGACTTAGGTCAAGATGAAATGAATTGGCAGGTCAATGCAGGTCAACAGTGGCAAGACGGCGAAGAAGGTACAATGCGTTCTTATGTCTGTCAGTCTTGCGGTGGCGAGATTATCGGCGACGAAAATACCGCCGCAACATCTTGCCCGTACTGTTCAAACCCCGTAGTTATGAGCGGTCAGGTTTCGGGTACATTGAAACCCGACTATATAATTCCGTTCAAGCTTGATAAAAATGCCGCAAAAGAAGGACTTAAAAACCACCTGAATAAAAAGTTTCTTCTTCCCAAGGTTTTCAAAGAAGAAAATCACCTTGACGAAGTAAAGGGAATTTATGTTCCTTTCTGGCTTTTCGATGCCGATGCGGATGCAAAAATCCGTTACCGCGCAACAAGAGTAAGAGCGTGGTCGGATTCTAACTATAACTATACAGAAACAAGTTTTTATCTTTTGCTCCGTGCGGGTAATGTGACCTTTGAGCGCGTTCCCGTTGACGGTTCAACAAAGATGCCCGATGACCTTATGGAATCGGTAGAGCCGTTTGTTTTTGCCGATGCAACCGAATTTAGTACAGCATATCTTGCAGGCTATCTTGCCGACAAATATGATGTTGATGCAGAGCAAAGTATCGACAGGGCAAACCAGAGAGTAAAGTTTTCAACAGAAGAAGCGTTCAAAAATACCGCTGTCGGATATACTACCGTAACTCCCGAACAAAGTTCGGTTAAACTTTCAAACGGTGAAGCAAAATACGCGATGTATCCCGTGTGGCTTTTGAACACTACATATAAAAATGAAAAATACACCTTTGCCATGAACGGACAGACAGGCAAATTTGTCGGAAATCTTCCGATGGATGTCGGCAAGTTCTGGAAATGGCAGATGATACTCACAGCGGGAATCGGTGCTGTAATTTACGGCATCAACTGGCTGTTGCAGATACTGTAAGGAGGGTGCATAATGAAAAGAATATTTGCTTTTGTTTTCGCCGTTCTTATGATTGTTTCTCTCTTTGCCGTTAGTGCCTTTTGTGCAGAAGTTGACTTGGCTTCCACCTCACAAAATGAAAAGCAATTTGTTGTTGATGAAGCGGGACTGCTCACAAATGAACAGATAGCACAACTTAACAAAAAGTGCAAAGAGGTCGGTGCAAAATATGGTATTGATGTTGTAATTTGTACACAGCCGTCATTAAACGGAAATACAGTTGATGTTGCTTCTGCCGATTTTTATAACGGCGCTGGGTATAGCGACAATGGAGTACAGATTTTTGTAGCGTCCGAAGACCGTAAGATAGATGTTTTTGCAAAAGGTACAGCCGATAAAAGGCTTGCTGTACACCTTGATACATTAAGAGAAACTGCAACAGATTTTCTCTCAAACGGCAAGGACGATTATTTCTCTGCATTTTCTGCTTTTGTTAATAAGGTAGACGAACTTTTCCCGCCTCATGTTGCTTTGTACTGGATACCGCTTTCACTTATTTTAGGCTTTCTTATCGCGTTGATACCGATGATGATTGCAAAGAAAAAACTCAAAACGGTAGATATGCAAAGCGGTGCAGCCGACTATGTCAAAGCGGGAAGTATGAATGTCACTCAGTCAAACGATATCTTCCTTTACAGGCACGTTGACCGCAAAGCAAAACCGAAAAACGACAGTTCACATTCATCCTACGGCGGTGGCAGTCATTCGTCGGGAAGTTACTAAACTTTGCTTTAACTTTTATGAGGTTGTAATGGATATCAGAACAGAAAAAGCAAAACAGTTTAAATTAGTCGGTATTAAGGAAAATACTAAATCGGGTTTTCAGGTTATTCCTATGTGCTGGGATATTCTTCATAAAAGAAAAGAGGAAATAAAAAACCGTACCGATTTTGACTTTTTAGTTGCCGTTAATGACTATTCCGCTTTTGAAAAAACAAACGACGGTCCGCCATCTTTTGATTACTATGCAGCGGCAGAGGTTTCGTCTTTTGATACTGTTCCCGAAAATATGGCAGTAAAAGAACTACCGCCTTTTGACTATGTGGTCTTTTCTTACAAGGGTAAGTCACAAGACAGTATGGAACCGATAATGAACTATATTTACAGCGAGTGGTTTCCCGCATCTTCATATACACCAAACGAAAACGCAAAGTTTGATTTGATAAGATACGGTGAAGCGGTCGATGAAGACGGCAACAGCATTATCGAATGTTTTATACCGATAAAATAACATAAGTAAAACGCCGATATTTCTATCGGCGTTTTTTACTTTATTTTCAGACTGTTCAAGTATTCTTTTTGCTCTTTTGTTATGCGGTAGGATTCTTTTGCTTTTTGTATAGCCTTGTTGTGAGTCCATTTCGGCAGAATTTTCTGTTCAATTATCTTAATTGTATCGTCATACTGCTTTGCAAGTGCGGTTGCATAATACCACGCTGTCATCATATTTATATAGTAATCCTTTTGCTCGACTTTTGCGACAAGATACAGGTGCTCCTTTGAAAAATTATCGTCAAGATAAAAGTCCATAAGTTTTTTAACCCCGTAGCGGACGGTATACACATGGTCTGTCTTTATCCACTTTTGTATGTAGGGAAAAAGCTTGTCGAGATTTTTCTTGAACGCAAGAGGTGAGCGAGAATCGCAGGTTGACCAGTTGTCGATATACTGCAAAAATCGGTCAACCTCATATACCGCCTTGTCGAAATCTTTGATTTTTTCGAGCAGGAAAACATGGAGAGTATTTTCTTCAAAATATTCGTGAGGAGTACAAAGAAGAAAATCTTCTGCTGTTTTCGTGTTTCGAAGTTCATCTGCTATTTTTCGAAGATTCGGTATTCTTATTCCGATAATTTTGTCGTAGTCAAGTGTCGGAGTGAGTTTGTAGATAAAGTCTTTGTATTCGAGGTCTTGTACAGCGTAGAGTTTTTCTCGTACTGTTTTTTCACAATCTTTCATAAGGTCTCCAAATATTTTATTGCATTTGTTGCACTAACAGCACCGTCTGCCGTAGCGGTAACAATTTGTCGCAAAGTTTTTTCCCTTGTGTCGCCTGCGGCGAAAATTCCTTGTGTACTTGTTTTGCAGTCTTCGTTTGCTTTGATATATCCGTCGTCGGTAAGTTCGACAAGATTTTCAAAACGCTTGTTGTCGGGAATTAGCCCGACCGCCTCGAAAACTCCGTTTACATCAAATGTTGTTTTCTCATTTGTGGATACATTTTCAACGGTGATACTTTCAAGCAACTTTTCACCACTGAATTCAACAACACGAGAAGACGGAACGATTTTTACATTTTCAAGTTCCACAATTTTTTCAATATATGCTTTTGACGCGGTTGGTGCGGTTCTCCTGAAAATCAGGTAAACCCTACTGCAAATTGACGAAAGATAAATTGCTTCAGATAAAGCGGAATCAGCACCGCCGACAACGGCAACGGTTTTGTTTTTGAAGAAAGCACCGTCACATACGGCACAAAAAGAAATGCCCTTACCCTTGAATTTGTCTTCACCTTTAACGCCCAGTTCTCTGCGTTTTACGCCGTTTGCGATAATAACGCTTTTGCATTCTATGTCACCGCTGTCGGTTACAACGGTAAAAATATTATCTTCTTTTTTAATAGATAAAGCAGAAGCGTATTTGAGTACTGCGCCCGATTTTTCCGCCTGACTTTTCATTTTGTTTGCAAGTTCAAAACCGCTGATTTTATCTATTGCGGGATAATTTTCAATAATTGCGGCGGTTGCTGCCTGTCCGCCGAAAGCCTTTTCTTCCAAAACCGTGACGGAATATCCCGCACGAGTGGCATAAATTGCGGCTGTAAGCCCTGCACAGGAGCCACCTATTACTACGATATCAGTCATAATATCACCCCGATAAAAAAAGTATTTATTAAAAAGTGTGGATTTATGTAAAATAATGTGTTAGAATAGACAAAGAATATTTATGGGAGGTAGTTTTATGTCGGTTGAATATATAAGCACACAGCGTTTTGATGCGGAAGTTTTGAATGCGGATAACCTTGTACTTGTTGATTTTTTCGCCACATGGTGCGGACCTTGTCAAATGATGGCACCCATTATTGAGGAAATCGCCGAAGAGTCCGACGGCTCATACGATGTCTATAAATGCGATATTGACGAGAACGAAGAACTTGCGCTTGAATACTCCGTTATGAGCGTGCCGACGATGATTATTTTCAAAGACGGCGAAGAAGTTGACCGCTTTATCGGTGTATCATCAAAGCACAGCATTACAAACGCACTCAAAAGTTGTATGGACTAATATAATCATCAAATCCCCTGACTGATGTTCAGGGGATTTTTTGTATCATTTTTTAATATGGTTTTTGATAGCCTCAAAAGATTTGTCCGAAATGTCGTGTTCAATCTTGCACGCGTCTGTTGTGGCGGTGTCTTCATCGACACCTAATTTTATGAGTATTTGTGTCAGCAGTGTGTGGCGTTCGTAAATTTTTTCTGCTACACGCCTGCCTTCCTCGGTAAGCGAAAGATTTCCGTTTTCACCGACAATGACATAACCGCCGTCTTTTAACAGTCCGATTGCCCGACTGACAGAAGGCTTTGAAAATCCCATATATTCTTTTACATCCACAGAACGAACAAGGGGAGATTTTTTTGACAGTATGAGTATGGTTTCAAGGTACATTTCGCCCGATTCCTGCAAGTTCATAAAAATCTCCTTTCCTGTAGTTTTCGAAAATTTATCTGTTTTCGCTGTTGTTGCCGTTACTTTCGCCGTCAATAATGTCATAGATGATTTCTCTTTCATCCATATGATATCTTACACCGCGGATTTCCTGGTAATCTTCGTGGCCTTTACCCGCAAGCACGATGATATCACCGCTTTGTGCGTTTTCGATACAATAGCGGATAGCGTCTACTCTGTTGGGAATAACGACATAATCTCCGCCTGTTTTGTCAATACCGACTTTGATATCGGCTATGATATCGTTGACGTCTTCAAAACGAGAGTTGTCTTCTGTAATAACCGAAAGGTCCGACATCCTGCCGGAAACTTCGCCCATTTCGTAACGCCTGATTTTCGGACGATTTCCGCCTGCACCGAACATAGTGATAAGTCTTTTCGGCTTGTATTCCCGTAAAGTCGAAAGTACATTTTCCATAGAAACCGCATTGTGAGCATAGTCAATAAGCAGGGTGTACTCACCGGGGACTTCGACTATTTCAACTCTGCCTTTTACTTTTACCGTTTTCAGTCCTTTGATGATATCATCATCGCTGATATCAAAGTGCTGGCATACAGATATGGCAGCCAAAGCGTTGTATACGGAAAATCTTCCGGGGATAGCAACATCAAGGCTCAATTTCTTTTCGCCTGTTGTGTTGAAATGAACTCCGATAAAACCCGGTGTTGCAACAAGGCTGTCGCCGTGGGCAACGAGGTCGGCATTTTCAGAATATCCGTAAGTTTTTATTTCGCAGGTGTGGTCTTTGATAACCTTTTGCCATGCTTCGTCATCACAGTTAATAAGTCCCAATTTGCATTGTCTGAACAAAAGGCTCTTGCAGTAGAGGTATTCGTCAAGGTCTTTGTGTTCGCTGTCGCCGATATGGTCGGATGAGAAGTTTGTAAATACGCCATAGTCAAAGGTGATACCGTCGGTACGGTGCCATTTAAGTCCCAAAGATGACGCCTCGATTATCATAACTTTGCAGCCTTCGTTTATCATCTTTCGCATAGCCTGCTGGATTTCGTATGATTCGGGGGTGGTGTTCATGGTCTTGTAGGTTTTGTCGTTGATGACTATACCCAAAGTACCGATAGTACCTGTTTTTATTCCTGCCGTTTCAAGGATGCAGCGCATCATCGCTACGGTAGTTGTTTTGCCTTTTGTTCCCGTTACTGCGATAGTGGTCAGTTCCTTTGCGGGATTTTCAAAATACTCTCTGCTCATAAAGGCAAGGGCGATTCTTGTGTTTTCGGTTTTAATAACGGTAACACCGCTCGGTGCTTCGATATCATCCTCGACAATAAGTGCAACAGCACCTTTTTCGATTGCGTCGGGGATATATTTGTGACCGTCAACATTAAAGCCCTTGAGTGCTACAAAAGCACAGCCCTGTGTGACCTTTCGTGAATCGTAGATAACATCTTTTATCTCACAGTCGGTTGTCCCATTGGAAACGGTGTAGTCAAATCCGACAAGCAGTTTTTCAAGTTTCATATATTTACCTCCAAGGTTTCGTAATCTATACAGAATGGTACAACTTTTTCATATATATGTCAAACATAATCGGTGGCGAAAATGCAGTAAAAATAAAGTGTCTTTGGTAAAAATATACTAAAAAATATTTGTAATATTCAAAAACGGCGTTATAATTCCGAATTAGAATTAAACGGTTAAGAAGATGTTACTTTCTGCTCTGAAATGAAAGAAGCGATTTGACATCTTGCACAAATCGTATTTCGTTAAAACTTATAAAAAAACAACAGTTATTTTATGCAAAATATTTATATCTCAAAAAAAGAATAGTTAAAATAACCAAATACAAAAAAATATTTTATGGTAGTTCATAAAAAACACAAAGGGAGTTGAAATCACTCTTTACAATATGGTAAAATTTATGCAAGTGAAACTGTGCTTTGAGGACGGATTATCAAGGCACTTCACTGGTGGAAACACCAAATATTTTTGGAAAGAAGGAAATCCGACTATGAAAAGAATTTTAGCTTTAGTACTTGCCGTTATGTTAATGGCAACATTGTTTGTCGGCTGTGGCGGTTCTAGCGACAACGGCAACACAACATCAGGCTCATCTGATGACCCGTTCTACGGTGAAGACAACATCAGCTTGAAAGTATGGGCTCCCGATGCAGCGGTTGCACTCACACAAAAACAGTGCGACGCTTTCAAAGCATTGTATCCCAACAAGACTATCTCTATCGAAGTTATTGCACAGGGCGAATCCGATGCTGCTACTAACCTTTTGAATGACCCGTCTGCTGCTGCCGATGTATTCGGTTTTGCATGCGACCAGTTGAACAAACTTGAAAAAGCAGGCGTTTTGAGCCCCGTTTCAGATTATCCTGAATACGAAGCTGCTGTTAAAGGTAGAGACAGCGAAGAATCTATCGCTGCTGCTACATTAAACGGCAAACTCCTTGCTTACCCCGAAACAGGCGACAACGGCTACTATCTCGTATACGACAAGAGATATGTAACAGACGAAGATGCAAAAACTCTCGAAGGCGTATTTGCTGCTTGTAAGAAAGCCGGCAAAAACTTCGTTATGGACGCAGGTAACGGTTTCTACTCCTGCATGTTCCCCTTCACAGGCGGTTTGAAGATTACAGGTCTTGAAGGCGAAGACGATACTCAGGTATTCAACGAATATGATGCAGACGCAGTTGCTGATACACTCGTAGCATTTGCAACATTGTTCCATGACAATAAAGATAACTTCCTCTCCGGTGACGTTTCCAAAGTTTCTTCCGGTATGTCAGTTGATCCTTCAACAGTTGCTGCCGGTATCGACGGTTCTTGGAACGCTGCTGCTTGTCAGAAGGCTCTCGGCGACAACTACGGCGCTGCAAAACTTCCGACAATCAAAGTTAACGGCGAAGACAAACAGATTATCTCTATGCATGGTTACAAACTCATGGGCGTAAACAAGAGCTCAAAATTCCCGGAATCTGCTCAGCTTCTTGCTAACTACCTCACAGACGAAGAATGCCAGAAACAGCGTGCAGAGGAAATCTCTTGGGGTCCCTCAAACAAGAACGTTGCTGCTTCTGATGTAGTTAAGAACAACGTAGCAGTTTCTGCTATCCTTGCTCAGTCTGCATACTCAATTCCTCAGGTTAACATCAGCTCCACATTCTGGAATCCGATGGCTGACCTCGGTAACAACCTCTTCAAAGAAGGCACAAAGTATGACAAAGATACTTTGAAGAAACTCCTCCAGGATACAGTTACAAACATCAAGGACGAGTAATTTTTGATATAACTCTATTTACTTAAACTATATTTTGGTCGGGCGGCGAAAGTCGCCTGACCGAAACTCGATTTTCCGTTTATTTGTTAAACACTACTATCTTCTGTTTTGGGAAGTGAACTGATGAAATATATTGATTACAAACAGCTCAATCCCTTCCAAAAGTTCGGGTACAATTTCAAGAACTTCTTCATAAATCTGCCGAAAAACCTCAAAAAGTTTTTCTGTATGATAGGAAGATTTTTCAAGAACTTATTCATCGGTATCGGCAAAGGCTTTGCCGGATACGGTACCAGATTCGTAAGGGGCGACTGGGCAACAAAACTCTCGTACATCGTTATGGGTACGGGCAATATCGTAAGAAAACAATTTGTCAAAGGCTTTATGTTTTTGATTATTGAAATAGCGTACATAGCTATGATGGTTTTCTTCGGTGTAGAAAAACTTGCAAAAATGTTTACACCGACAGGTACTATCGGTACGGTTGTAAGCGAGACCGTTACCGGTGCTAACGGCAGACCTGTTCACATCATCGGCGACAACTCGATGATTATTCTGCTTTACGGCGTACTTACCATCATCCTTTCCGTCATTTTCCTTGTTATTTATGTCACTAATACCAAGTCGGCTTACAAGGCTCAATGTACGGTTGCCGCAGGCGAAAAACCTGTTACATTTATGGAAGAACTCAAGGACTTGCTTGACAACCGCTTCCATGTAACTTTGCTTGCATTCCCGACTCTGACTATCTCGGCGTTTACTATCTTGCCGTTGATATTCATGATTCTTATCGCTTTCACTAACTTTGACCATTCGCATGTTCCCCCGGGAACACTTTTCAGTTGGGTAGGTTTCCAAACCTTTGCTGATATATTCTCCTCATCAGGTGTATCTTCAAAGGGCGCAACCTTCCTTGAACTTACAAAATGGACACTCGTATGGGCTGTATTTGCTACCGTACTTAACTACATCTTAGGTATGATAGTTGCCCTTATGATTAACAAAAAAGGCATCAGACTCAAAGCATTATGGAGAACTCTCTTTGTTGTAACAGTTGCTGTTCCTCAGTTCGTTTCTCTCTTGCTTATGAACCAGATGCTCCAGGATGACGGTGCTATCAACGTTCTTATCAAGATGTTAGGTATGCAACCTATATCCTTCCTCAACAGTACCCCGCTTGTAGCGCGTATAACTGTTATTGTTATTAACTGTTGGGTTGGTATTCCGTACACCATCCTTATCACCTCGGGTATTCTTATGAATATTCCTGCCGATTTGTACGAGAGTGCAACAATCGACGGTGCAGGTCCTGCGAGAAGTTTCTTCTCGATTACCCTGCCTTATATGCTCTTTGTTACAACTCCGTACCTCATCACGAGTTTCATCGGCAACATCAACAACTTTAACGTTATCTACCTTCTTACAAACGGAGGACCGACCAGCGGGCCGAACAGTCCGCAAATGGCGGGCGGAGCAGGCTATACCGACCTGCTTGTAACTTGGTTGTTCAAACTTACTATGAGTGAGAATGATAACAACCTTGCCGCCGCTATCGGTATCTTGGTATTTATTGTCTGTGCTACCTTGTCACTGATTACATTCAACCTTACCAAGTCAGCCAAGAACGAGGAGGAATTCTCATGATTAAGAGTTATAAATTCAGGAGACATTTCACCAACGCCATTACCTATATTATCCTTGCAGTATTGGGACTTATTTGGATTTCCCCGCTTGTTTATCTTGTACTGCATTCATTCCGTGCTGACGGTGGTGTATCTTATCCCTACCTTGTTCCGAAACAGTTCACATTCCAAAATTATGTTGAACTTTTCACACAGTCAAAGTGGCTCAATCCGGCTGCTTCCGGCTCATCTTCCGTTGACTTCCCGAAGTGGTTTATGAATACATTTGTTGTCGCTATATTCAGCTGTATCATTTCGACTCTTGCCGTTTTGATGGTAAGTTATGCGTTCTCCCGCCTTAGATTTAAGGCAAGAAAACCGCTCATCAATGTCGGTATGATTCTCGGAATGTTCCCCGGCTTTATGACAATGATTGCTATTTACTACCTGCTCAAAGCCATCGGTCTTGACAAAACTTTGGTCGCACTTGTAATCTGCTACAGTGCAGGTGCAGGACTCGGATATCAAATCAGTAAAGGCTTCTTTGATACGATACCGAGGGCATTAGATGAAGCCGCCACGATTGACGGCGCAACGAAAAACCAAGTTTTCTGGAAGATTATTTTGCCGATGTCAAAACCTATCGTTGTTTATACCGTTTTGACTTCGTTTATCGGTCCGTGGACAGACTTTATCCTTGCTAAAATCATCATGCAGGATAAACTCGACAACTACACGGTTGCTATCGGTCTGCAAAAGATGATAGCCGCCGATATGATAACCCAGCACTTCAAACACTTCCTTGCAGGCTCCGTTATCGTTGCCGTACCGATTACCATTCTCTTCCTCTTTATGCAGAGATATTATGTCGAAGGTGTTACAGCCGGCGGCGTAAAGGGATAAAAACTACGAAAAGAAAGGGCGGTTTATCCGCCCTTTTTTAGATAGGTGATATTATGAAAAAATTAGTTAGTATTTGTGTTGTTTTGTGTCTTGTTTTATCTTGTTGCCTTTGCTCCTGCTGTGCAGGTGGCGACCCTGTTGAAAAAAACAAGGCTGTTGTATCAAATGACAAATACAGAAATTTTTACCAAATATGGATAGGCTCTTTCTGTGATTCCAACAACGACGAAACAGGTGATATCCCCGGTATTATTTCGAAACTTGATTACCTAAACGACGGCAAGCCCGACGAGGGTGATGACCTCGGTATTGACGGAATATGGCTTTCGCCGATGATGCCGTCTTATTCGTATCATAAATACAATGTCGAAGACTATTTCAATATTGACAAAGACTTTGGTACGCTTGACGATTTTGATACACTTATTGCCGAGTGTGACAAACGCGGAATAGAAGTCATCATTGACTTGGTAGTAAACCATTCTGCCTCAACACATCCGTATTTCAAGAAAGCCTGCGAAGAACTCAAAGAGGGTAAAGAAGACGGTTATGCAAAGTACTATCGCTTTAAGAAAGGCTCAAGCCCGACTTATTCCCGCAGGGTAAAAGATACCGACTATTTCTATGAGGGAGCGTTCTCGTTTGAAATGCCCGACTGGAATCTCTCATATCAAGGTACAAGAGATTATTTTGAAGAAATAGTCAAATTCTGGCTTGACCGCGGAGTTGACGGTTTCCGTCTTGACGCTGTAAAGTATTTCAGCGATGAAGAAACAGACGGCGAGGAGTTCCTCTCATGGTTCTACAATATGGCGAAGAAGTATAACGAAAATGTCTATATGGTAGGCGAAGACTGGGACGATTCGGGCAAAGTTTACGATATGTACAAAAGCGGTATCGACTCACTTTTCAACTTCAAGTTTGCCAACACAGACGGTGTTTATGTTTCCACCGCGCGCTCGGGACAGACAAAAGATATGGCGGCACAACTGAAAAAGTATAATGGAAACATCCTAAAACGCAACGAAAAGGCAATAAACGCAAACTTCCTTACTAACCACGATATGGTCAGAGTTGCGAATATGCTTGACGAAGATGAAAACAAATTTGCCGCAGCACTTTATATGCTGTCACCCGGTAATTCATTTACCTATTACGGTGAAGAAATAGGAATAGAAGCACCGAATACAACAAACGACGCATCATACCGCACGGCTATGATTTGGGATAATGATGAACTCCCCGATATCTATGTAAACGGCGTTGCCGAGGTTACGAAAAACGAACTCGGCGGAGTAAAACAGCAGTTAGAGCAAAAAGACAGTATGCTCAATTTCTACCGCAGATTGATAAAAATTAAGAACCAAAACCCCGAAATTGCAAGGGGTGAGATTACCGATACTCTTGATTTTGAAGACGGTAAAATCGGCGGATATAAAGTTGAGTACAACGGCACGACCTTGCTTGTTATCCACAACGGCAACAGAGAAGAAAAGGAAGTTACCCTTACAGATGAAATGGCAGCAAATCCCGAACTTCGAGGATATGTTGTTGCAACAAATACAGTAGCGAGCGAAGAAAATGCCGATAAATCCGCACAAAATACAACAGCGGGCGAAGTAAAACTCAACTCAAAAACGCTTACTTTACCACCGCTTTCCTCGGTAGTAATAAAAGCAAAATAAGCATAACGCTTGACATAATTACATATTATTGCTATAATAAAGATGCAAAAAGGCAACCGATAGACGGTTAGCCCAAATTATTGTTCAAAAAATGAACCGCAATTTGGTCGATGGCGGTTCATTTTTTTGTTATATCTATAACAAGCGCTATAACCGATACAACAAACGAGAGTAATAGTATTAACTCGCTATATGTAACCATAAGCACCGCCCCCTATCCGAGGGCGAAAATGCCCTCTTTTGTGAGGACTAACCGCCTACCATCTTGGTTGCCTTTTCGGGTACAAAGTACCGACACAATATTATCATATACGACCATAAGTGTCAATGATGAATAAAATAACGGTGACGAATTTTCGTCACCGTTATTTTTATATCTTTTTGAAAACTTCTGAGTATTTAATACCGAGAATGTCGCAAATTTACTTTATCACAAATTTTCTTGTATTTCAATAGTATTGTGTCTTTTTCCCCAAAAGGTTACGCAAAATTTCAAACACCCTTTGACATTATGAAAACTTCGGACAGGCTATAATAGTAGAACAAAATTAAGGTGGAATGAAAAATGTCCGTTATTCAAAATGTCGGCAGAAAAAGAATAAGTGAAGAAAAAACAAAAGGCACAGCGAGAGAAATCACTGTGCATATAATCTATTTTGTGGCGGGAGTTCTTGTGTCGCGTGGAGCGTTGCTTGGCACTTTGTCGCCGTTTGGCGCTTCTTTTGCGGCGGCTATACCGTTTACCTATATGCCTGCGGGGCTTTTGGGCACGGCTTTGGGGTATCTTCTTTTGTCGCCGATTGATACTTTTCGTTATATTGCGGTGGTAATATCAATAGGGGCGCTTAGGTGGGTGCTAAACGAAATAAAAAAGATATCTCAAAACAGGTTTTACCCCTGCGGGCTCGCTTTTGTTACGATATTTACAACAGGGGTTGCGCTGAGTTTTTCTTCGTCGAGTGAGATAAGCGAGATAAGTTCCTGCCTTATCGAGGCGATTATTTCAGCCGCAGCGGCGTATTTTATGTTTCGTACCGCTGAACTTTGCTCTGCAAAAAGAAGTATATCGAGTTTTTCACCGCAGGAGATAGCTTGCCTGTCGCTTACAGGCTGTATTTTACTTTTGTCGCTTTCGTCACTGTCAATAGGAAATGTATCTTTTGGCAGGATACTTGCCGTTTTGGTGGTGCTTATCGCGTCTTGTTACGGCGGTGTTTCGGGCGGAAGTATCGCGGGAATAGCAACGGGAATAGTATTCTCGCTTGCGTCTACAGATATGATTTTTCTTTGCGCGGCATATTCGTTCTCGGGTTTGCTCGGCGGACTTTTCGCGCCTGTCGGAAAGATAGCCGTGGTTATTGTTTCGCTTTTGACTAACCTTGTTGTTTCGTTTGCAACCGATGATATTGATATCGTTTTCGGCATACTTATCGAGTGTGTTATCGCTTCTGCTGTTTTTATGATTTTACCGAAAGAACTCGGCAATTTTGTAGCAAATATTTTTTCGGATAACAAAAGTTCACCCGAAGAAGATACCATTCGCAGGTCGGTCACAATGAGGCTTACTCACGCCTCAAAGGCACTCGAAAACGTTAGCTCATGTGTTAATTCCGTTTCGGATAAACTGTCAAAAATGTATGCCCCCGATATTTTTTGGATATATGAAAACGCCGCCGAAAAAGCCTGCACAAAATGCGGACTGCGTGTTTACTGCTGGGACAAGGAAAAAGACCTTACAACAGACGATTTTCACCGATTGACCGAGATTTTGAAGAAAAACGGTTTTGTAAAAGAAAAGGATATCGAGGACAATTTTCTGAAAAGATGTTGTCGAGCAAGTGAGTTGGCTTTTGCGATAAATCAAAGTTACAAGGACTTTCGCTCATGCGAAGCGGCACAGCGAAGAATAACGCAGGTGCGCTCGGTGATTGCAGGGCAGTTTGCGGGGCTGTCGGACATTTTGCAGGACTTGTCAGAGGAGTTTGAAAACTACTCTCAATTTGACAATTTAGCAAGCGAAAGAGTAATAGACGCCTTGTCATCTTTGGGACTTTCTGTTGTTGATTGCAGTTGCCGAATATGGGGAAAATGCGGGATGGTTGTTGAAATAGAAATAATAATCAATAGAAAAACCGCGGTTTCAAAAGGTCAGGTAACGCACGAAGTATCAAAAGCCTGTGGGCGTTACTTTGAGTCACCGACAATAAGTTTTGCCGAGGACAGAGCGAGGATAGTTCTTTGCGAAAGGCCCTACTTTGATGTTGAAATAGGCTCGGCACAGCATATTTTCGATAACGGCGAACTGTGCGGCGATTGTCTAAACTATTTTAACAACGGAATGGGCTCAACGGTAGCACTCATCTCCGACGGGATGGGAACAGGAGGCAGGGCGGCTGTCGACTCGAATATGGCGGTGAGCATAATGACAAAACTGATAAAGGCGGGGCTGTCCTATGACTGCTCACTTTCTGTTGTGAATTCTTCTTTGATGTGCAAAAGTGAGGAGGAGTCTATGGCAACTATGGACGCAGTTGACTTTAACCTCTTTACTGGCAAGGCTGAGATAATGAAAGCCGGTGCCTGCACCACCTATATAAAGAAAAATTCAAAGCTCATAATAAAAGAAATGCCTTCTTTGCCGATAGGTATTTTAAATGAAGCAAAATTTTCAAAGGAGGCGATAACTCTTTCAAAAGATGACCTGATTGTGATGATTTCGGACGGTGCATTTTTCGGTGATAACCAATGGATAGAAAAAATGATACTTTCGTGGCGAGAGTCAAGCGCACAGGAACTTGCATCTTGTATTGTCGATGAGGCAGTAAAACGCCGTAATGACAGTCACGACGACGACATTACGGCGATTGCAATAAAAGTTATTGAAAATAATAGTTAGATATCGGTAACACAGCCTAAGAATACGGGAAGATTGCTTTCGTTGTCAACAAGGGCGAAGACAAACGGACGGTCAAGTTTTACTGTAGGCGTTTCTTCTTCCAATGCAGCCGTAGTGTCTACCATCGTAACTGCTGTGGCGGCTGCCGCCTTTGTACCGTTTTCATCTGTTTCTATGTGTGCCTTGTGAATAACGCTGTTAATGAATAGTTGTGTATCGGTTGTAATTTTTGAGAAATCGGCAGAGTCGGAAAAAGCCTTTTCAATTCCGAGTGACTTCAAATTCTCTTTTAAGTTTGTGTCAAAATCAAAGTTAAATTTCGGCAAGAAGGCATCGCATTTTGAGATACCGCTTTGACTCGACATCAGATTTGAAAAATCTTCGCTTGTGAGTTTATCGATATAATCCGAAATATTTATATCTTCATTTGGCAAAATCGCAACGAATTTAAGCGGAAGATTTTTGTAGTTCTTTACAAATCCTTGGGCTTCTTTTCCTTTGATATATGTTTCTTTGCTGTACATAAACTCGGCATTGGTATCACCGTTTGCCCCGAAAAATGTGCCGTTTGAAACACAATCTTTTTCATATTGTGTAGCCCATTCGTCTTCCATAGCGATAGCGTTGAGCAAAATCATTTGCGCGTCGGGATTCATTTCATCCAAGATTTTTTCAATCATCCCGTCTGTGTTATCTTTAACAAAGTTGTTGATATCGGACAAGGCTTTTTCATCTTGCAGGTCTGTTTTGAATATGCCCGCTTCGTAAAAATCCTTGTTTTTCGTAAGGAAGGAGGACTCAATATTCAGTTCTTTGTTAAACCAGATAGAATTTGCAATATTCAGTTTGCAGTCATCATTTTTGAAAAATTGCAGTCTTTGCAAAAGATAGGATGAACATTTGTTGACATAGTCCATCTTCATTCCTTGAAAGATGGTGTCGGTAAATTCTTTTTGTGTGTCGTCTTTTGCTCCGTTTGCACACATCGAAAGTGCAAGGATAATTGATACAGGCGAAATCACGGTAGATTTTTTGCCGTCTTTGTACGCACTTTTGAAAAGTTCTACGCTAAAATTATTTGCACTGTTTATATAGTCTTCGTAGCCCTCGGGAGATTTGGTATCTTCTGACAGAAAGTTATATTTTTCGTGGGCTGTTGAATATTTTACATTACTTGAAAGGTTAACGGAGTTTCCTGCGCACGCAGTAAGGGAAAAGACAAGCACTGCGCAAAGGAAAATACATATTACTGGTTTTTTCATTCTACTCACCCTTTTTTGATGTGATTTCTTCAAGCAAGAAGTAAAGTTTTTCGCAGGATTTCGGTTTTGCAAAAGTTTTGCAGGCGTTTTTCATTTTCTGTAAAGCGTCGTCATTTGTCAGAAGTTCTTTTATTTGCTCTTGTCCCTCTTTGTCCTCTTTGAGCATAATAGCCATATTGTTTTTTGTGAGGAATTCGGCGTTTTGGGCTTCCTGACCGGGGAACGCCTGATAAATTACCATAGGCAGACAGCAGGCAAGACTTTCGCTTGTGGTAAGTCCGCCGGGCTTTGTGATGATAAAGTCACTTGCACGCATATAGTCGTCAACATTTTCGATAAAGTACAGTAACTTTGTCGGCTTTGAATGAGAACTCGGATGTTTGAATGTGCTGTCAATAGTCTGTTTAAATGTTTCGTTTTGTTGATAAAACTGCTTGATGATGTTATCTTCGCTCATTTGGTAAATAAAGTCGGGAGCATTTTGCAAGGTGGGGTCTTCGTTATCTCTTTGTATCAGTCTTTCGAAGACATCGTAGAGTTTTTGGTTTCTGCCCGTGATTACGATAATCTGGTAGTCAATGTCAATTTCAACCAGATTTTCGTAAATCTTCAGAATATCGGAAACACCGAAACTGCCCGCCATAACCAGAACAGTTTTCTTTTTGGGGTCAAGTCCCATATCGGTAAGCAGTTTTTCTTTTGCCTCTTCGTCAACCTGATAGAATTGTTCAAAAATCGGAATACCGAAGGTATATATCGTGTCTTTATCAATGCCGTATTTGTCAGAAAGTACTTGCGTTGTTTCGTCGCTCGGTGTGATATAGGCGTCAATCTTTTCGCCGATATATGAACGGTGGGGCATAAAATCGGTAACAATACCGACAACGGGTATTTTCATACCATAGTCACATTTGAGTACCGAACACATTTTTGTGGCAAAAGCGTGGCACGATACGATGATATCGGGGTTGATTTTTTCGATAATAGGCAGAAGTTTTGTGCCGTACTGCGAGTTAACTCCGTTTAGCAAATCTCCGAGAGCAGTATCTTTGTCGGAAGTTTCGTAAAAAGTGCCGTAAAGCTCGGGGATTTTTGTTGCGAGGGCGTGATAGCCCTTCGTTATTGTGAAATTCAGAAATTTTGAACATTCTTCGATAGCGTCGATAATAACGACTTCATTTTTATCCGATTGTTCGAGTATATATTTCTTTAATGCGGCAGAAGCCCTTTTGTGGCCTCCGCCTGTGCTTGCGGACATAATAAGAACTTTCATTGTCATCACCCTTTCATCTCAATTATATTACAAAAATCTCTATTGTTCAATAGCGTTTATTATGCAAAACGATAATTTGCAAAATTTCCAAAAACTATTTTTTCTAAATTTCTAATATAGATTATTAAATTAAAAATGTTAAGTTATGATATAGTCAGAAAAATATCGGGGGTGATAACTTGGAAAATAATAATTTACATTCAGACACCATGGAACTGAACTCAATTCTGGAAGAAGCAAGAAAAAACAGAGAAGAAGATAACACAGACACAAAAGCAAATCCCGATACAAGTTCAAATGAGTCTGAGAATATCGGCGATAATTATGTTATCATCAACGATGAAGAAGAATTCACCGATATTGAAGAATTTTCAAAAACAGGTAAAAAGAATAAAGAAAAGAAACAAAAAACAGGCAACAAAAAGAAAAAGAAAATCACACTGCTTATTATCGGCGGAGTTTTGTTGCTCCTAATCCTCGGCGGAGTTTGTTTCTATATCTTTTCGGGCAGCAATACATTTGCGAATAATGTCTATGTCAACGGAGTATCGCTTGCAGGTATGAACAAAGCCGATGCAAAAAAACTTCTTGAAAAAGAAGAGCAGAAACTTGCCGACTCGATAAACATTGATGTTATCGCTGACAAAAAGTCTGTAAAACTTACAAAACAAGATTTTAAATATACATTCAATACCGATTCTATTCTTGACGAGGCGCTGGAATATTCCAAGGAAAAAGGACTCAAAACAGGCGAAAAAGAATACACCATTGTTTTGACACTTGACCCGCAATCTTGCTCTACCGCATCGGAAAAAGTTGCAAAAGAGATTGACACAAAAGCAAAGAATGCAACGGTAACCGACTGTGATTTTTCAAAAGAAAGTTTCACCATTGAAGAAGGTGCAAACGGCGTAGAGGTCAAGAAAGACGACTTGACAAAAGCGTTGCAGGATTTCACAAAAGCAGGTACCCTTTCGGGAAAAATCAATGCATCTTCCAGTATTGTTGAGCCGAAATATTCTAAGAAATATCTTACCGAGAATATCAAGAAACTTTCAAGTTTCACGACAACATCGACAAATGATTCAAACGGCAATAACAATATGAAGGTTTCTCTTGACGCCTGCAACAAGTCTATTATCAACCCCGATGATGTTTGGTCGTTTAATGACTGTACAGGCGACTCGAATAAAGAGTCAAACGGCTATAAACCTGCCGGAGTTATCAACAACGGCAAGCACGAAGTCGGTGTCGGCGGTGGTATTTGCCAGTCAAGTACAACTATTTATAATGCTGCTATCCGCTGCGGTATGGAAGTTGTCGAAAGAAGATGTCACTACTACAAATCAGCTTATGTTGATGCAGGCCTTGATGCTACCGTTGACTATGGTAACATTGACTTGAAATTAAAAAATGTTTTTGATTATCAACTGATGATGAATTGTTATATGGACGGAGTTACCCTGCATTGTGATATCTACGGTTTAGAAAATCCCGAATTTGACAAAATTACTATTTCTTCTTCAATAACATCGTATTTTTCTAACGGATTTAAGGCACAGACATCACGAACATATTACAAAGGAGATAAAGAGATTAAGACCGAGGAATTACCTAATTCCACTTACTATACATCTGCGCCTGGAGGAAACTCCGGTGGTGGTTCCGACGACGATGATGACGATGACGACAGCAGTTCATCGGAGAGTTCTGATGAGCCTTCTTCATCGAGTAAGCCACAGCCTACTCCGACCGAAGCACCACAGCCCGCGCCGACCGAAGCACCGCAACCCGCTCCGACCGAAGCACCTGCGCCTCAACCTGACGCACAGGCACAAGATTAACAACTGATACAGAATAAAAACACCTGCCAAGGGAAAACTATGGCAGGTGTTATTTTTTGTAAAGAGGTTGATTTTGTGGTAAAAAGACAGGGGAACACAATGTTTTTCGAAAATACTCCGTGCGTAGCGGGCTACGGCTCGGCAGTAGGGAAAAAGGAGTCCGAAGGACCCTTAAAAGGCGAATTTGACAAGGTTATCTACGATTCCTACGCCGGAACGGAAAGTTTTGAAAAAGCAGAAAGCGTTTTTATAAGAGAGGCTGTATCTATGGCTATAGGTAAAGCAAAAATCAAAGCAGAGGATATCGGACTTGCTTTTGCCGGGGATTTGCTTAACCAATGCACGGCATCGTCACTCGGTTTGCGTGATTACAAAATGCCGTATATCGGCGTATATTCGGCTTGCTCTACTATGGCACTTTCGCTTTTGCTTTCTTCTGTGTCGGTCGAAAGCGGAGCAACTTCGTATGCACTTTCTGCTGCATCGTCACATTTTTGCTCTGCCGAAAGGCAATACCGCTTTCCACTTGAATACGGAAGCCTTCGCACTCCTACATCACAGTGGACGGTAACGGGCGCAGGGTGCTGTATTCTCAAAGGAAAGGGAAATACAAACGATGATGATATATTCATCCCCTGCGCAACTGTCGGGGTGATAAACGACCTTGGCGTTACCGACCAGAACAATATGGGCGCGGCGATGGCTCCTGCCGCCTGCGACACTCTTGAAAACTTCTTGAGAGATACGAACACATCTCCCGATGATTATGACGCGATTTTCACGGGCGACCTCGGGGTTTTGGGTAGTGAACTTTTCCGCGAACTGATAAAAAAAGATATCGGATATACTTTGACAAATCACAAGGATTGCGGAGTTTTGATGTACGGTGATGACAAAACCGTTTGTTGCGGTGGCTCGGGGGCAGGCTGCTGTGCAAGTGTGCTTTGCTCGCACATATTGCCGTCTATGATGTCAAAAAGGTACAAAAATGTTCTCTTTATGGCAACGGGTGCACTGCTCAGCCCGACCTCCGTATCCCAAGGCGAGAGCATCCATTCTATCGCCCATTTGATAAATTTCAGGTGTAAATAAGCAAAGAAAAACAGGCAACCGCTTTAATGATTGCCTGTTAGTGTTTGTAAATAAGAATTTACTACCCTTTCGTCAAGCCTATCGGCTTGCCACCTTCCCTGACAAGGGAAGGTTAATAGGTTAATACATTTTTATTTATGCTTTTCCGACTGAGCCGAAAATTTCCATTTTCTCTTTGACTTTTGCCTTGATTGCTTCTGTGCCGGGGAGGAGAAGTTTTCTCGGGTCAAAGCCTTTGCCCTGTTTGTCTTTGCCTGCTTCGATATATTCTCTTGTAGCCTGTGCAAAAACAAGCTGGCATTCGGTGTTAACATTGATTTTTGAAACGCCGAGAGAGATAGCCTTTTTAATCATATCATCGGGAATACCTGTACCGCCGTGGAGAACAAGAGGCATTTTGCCTGTTTTCTGCTGGATAGCGTCGAGTGTTTCAAAAGAAAGACCTGCCCAGTTTTCGGGGTAAACGCCATGGATGTTTCCGATACCTGCTGCGAGCATTGTAACGCCCAAATCAGCAATCATTTTGCATTCGTCGGGGTCAGCACATTCGCCCATACCGACAACGCCGTCTTCTTCGCCGCCGATAGCACCGACTTCGGCTTCAATGGAAAGACCTTTTTCTTCGCAGATACCTACGAGTTCTTTTGTCTTTGCAAAGTTTTCTTCAATCGGATAGTGTGAGCCGTCGAACATAATTGATGAGAAACCTGCAGCGATACAAGCCTTTGCACCTTCGTATGAGCCGTGGTCAAGATGAAGAGCAACCGGAACGGTGATGTTGAGTTCGTCAATCATACCTTTGACCATACCGACGATGGTTGTATAACCGCACATATATTTTCCTGCACCTTCGGATACGCCGAGAATAACCGGTGACTTGAGTTCTTCTGCGGTGAGCAGAACTGCTTTTGTCCATTCAAGGTTGTTGATGTTGAACTGACCTACTGCATAGTGGCCTTCTTTTGCTTTTGTGAGCATTTCTTTTGCATTTACAAGTGGCATAGATATTTCCCTCCAAGTGTTTTTTATTAGTATGATGCGTAAATTCTATGTTCATACAGAAATATTATACAACAAATGGAAATTTTTTGCAAGTAAGAGTATTTTTATAAATTATTTAGTCCATTGATATGTCATAACTGTATCGGGTTCTTCCCAGAATTTTAAGGTAAGACGCTTTTGTGTACAGTTTACGCTGAAGCTTAATGCAGTAGTCCAGATATTTGAGTCGTCTCTTAACGGCTTTTCGTCACCGGCATAATATTTTAAGAGTTTTTCTTTTATTCCGGAGTCTTCGTAATGCTTAACAAGTCCTTTTTGCAAGTCTTCAAAGTTTTTGTCCGCTGTTACCCAGTCGAGGTCTGAGCGGTCAAGATATTCCTGATACATATCGTGACCGGTTTTATTTACAGCCATATCTTCGCCTGCGTTGTACTTATCATAGCATTTTTTGTATTCGGAAACCAAACGGGCTTCTGCATCATCTGCATCCAAATCAACATATTCTCCGTATTGATTTACAGGAATTAACTTAACATTGTCGCTTCTCCAGTCAAGAGATTCGATTTTGTGTTCTTTATCTTCGCAAAAATGAATATGTCCCTGGTCATCACGATATGCGTTAGCAATATTCAGAATTTCATTTTTCCACATAATTTTTTCCATTAAGTTAGCCATATCCTGGTCGTTTTGGACTTCTTTGATATGAGTTAAACCGTACTGCAATCTTCCGTATCCGGATTGACCGCGGGAAATACTGTTAAATTCGGGATAAATATAGTAGTTGCCCTGACCGTGTTGTTCGGGTAAATATCTGATTTCATTCTTTGCGATTTCAATAAGTCCGTATTCGCCGGTTGCGTCACCAATCATAAAGCACAAGTTCCAACCTGAAATACCCATTTTATTGACCATGGTATAGATGTCTAATTCTTCGTTCATATATTTAAGTGCTTCTTCAACAGTTGCACAGTTTGATGCAACGAGGAAAGGAAGACAGATTGAGCAAATTCTCAATTTGGCTTTCGGGTTTGTTCCCGAGCAGAAGAACTGGTCTTCATACGCTCTCATATTATATTCAAGGTAAAGACCTTCGCTGTTCATAGAGTCGGTAGCAAGAAGCGGAAGTGAGTTGTAATAGTCGGGGTCAACTTCGCCTGCTTTGAGCAAATCTTCATATTTTGGTTGAGATGCAAGCAATTCGTCGTATGTAAAGTTGATTGTTTCATACTTTGAGTATTTCAAATGAGAGATGAAACAGGGAAATTGAGAAACAGTCAAGTCAAGGTTTCTGCCGATAATTACATCGCCTGAATCTGTAAGGGTTCCCAAAGCGGAACAACCGACTTTATTGTTTATATCAAATCTTTCGTTTGAATATTTTACAGCCTTGTCAAAATCAAAATTTTCGTGCGGGTCCAAATCAATAACATAGTTACCCAAATCCGTAAAGTTTTTATACTTTTTGTTTGTTGTTTCCCATTTGTAGGACGCACCGTCTTTGAATGTTAAACTCGGTGCGGTTTGTGATTTTGTTGCAGTACCGTTGTCACAAGCAACCAAAACCGTCATTGTCAAAATGAGTGCGAGTATAAGTGCAATAAGTTTTTTCATAAATTTTCCCCCTAAAATTTTTGTGGAATGGTTTGTAAATTATTAAAACTTACACTTTTATTCTAATAGTATGTATGATGAAATTCAATATAGAAT
>JAGHTC010000048.1 GCA_018065465.1 Candidatus Ruminococcus equi | reverse complement strand
CCTGCGGTTCTTCGCTGACGCTTGAACCTTGGCACGGTCGCCTTCGAGTCCCTTTCTTTGCTCTGTTAAAGTAAAACGAGATGGGATACCAATAAGGTATCCCATCTCGTTTTAATATGGCGCGCCGAAAGGGACTCGAACCCCCGACCTTCTGGTTCGTAGCCAGACACTCTATCCAGCTGAGCTATCGGCGCAGGTGCGGTCTGTTGACCGCAAAGAGTATCTTATCACACTTTATTTGAAAATGCAAGTGTAAAATCAATTAAATAATGCAAAAAATGCTTTGTATGCCATATAGATATCGGATTTTGCGATAACCTCGAACGGTGCGTGCATACAAAGTACAGGCACTCCGAGGTCGACAACATCGACATTCATATTTGCAACATACTTTGCAATAGTTCCGCCACCGCCGATATCGACTTTGCCGAGTTCGCCTATCTGCCACTTGACCTCGTTTTTCTCAAGCATTGAGCGGATTTCGCCCATAAATTCTGCGGATGCGTCGGATGTATCGTACTTTCCGCCGTGTCCCGTATATTTTGAAATAACAACGCCCTCGTTGATGAAACTTGCGTTTTTCGGCTCGTATGCACTCGCATAAGTCGGGTCAAAAGCGGCATTAACATCGGCAGAAAGGCACTTGCTCTTTGACAAAACTCGATATCCTTCTTCACCGTCAATTTTAGCAAGGTCATAAATAAAGTATCTTAAAAAGTCGCTTTGCATACCTGTGTTGCCGTCTGAACCTGTTTCTTCCTTATCGGTAAGATAAGTGATAGAAGTACATTCGGGAATTTCGGTATCGAAAATCGCCTTTACAGACGGATATGCACAGCATCTGTCGTCGTGACCGTAGCCACCGATAAGTCCTCTGTCAAAACCGATATCGCGGGTTTTGTAGCAAGGTGTAAAGCAAAGTTCGGCAGAAAGGAAATCGCCCTCAACTATACCGTACTTTTCGTTTAATATTTTCATAACATTAAGGCTTACAAGGTTTTTGTCGTCGCTGTCGTCAAACGGCATTGAACCGACAAGGATGTTGAGTTCTTCGCCTGTAAATGCCTTACTTACGGTTTTTGTTGCCATTTCTTTATCAAGATGCGGGAGCAAATCTGTGATAAGGAAGCACGGCTCGTCGTCGTTTTCGCCCAAACAAATATCAACTTTTTCGCCGTTTAATTTTACTACTCTGCCGTGGAGTGAAAGCGGAACGGTAGTCCATTGATATTTCTTTATTCCGCCGTAGTAATGAGTTTTGAAAAGGGCAAGTCCGTTGTCTTCATACAAAGGATTTGGCTTTAAATCAATTCTCGGGGAGTCAATATGCGCTATGGCAAGTTTTACGCCGTTTTTTGTACCGTTTTTGCCGATAACTGCAAGTCCCAGTGCTTTCTCACGGTTGACAACATATATTCTGTCACCTGCTTTGTACTCTTTATCGGGAACAAATTCTTCAAAGCCGTTTTTCTTTGCAAGTTCTACGGTGTATTTTACCGCTTCACGCTCGGTACGGCTGTTGTCAAGAAACTTTTTGTAGTCTTCGCAAAAGGCATCGGCTTCTTTTAAGACTTCAGCCTTGTAGTCGCCTGCACCTTTTCTTTCTTTCATCATAAGTTGTTCTTTGAGCATTGTTGCCTTTGATTTTTCTTCGTTCATTTTACATCCTCCTGTAAAAATCAGTTTATTTATAAATTATTTTTTACCGTAATAAAGTTTTTCATACACGGATTTCGCCTGCATTACCCGTGCAACATGGCGTTTTGTTTCTTCGTACGGAATGTCTTTTAGAGTCAATCCGTCGTCGGAATAGGTTGTATCCGACAGCCATTTATCAACAACCGTTGTTCCTGCGTTATATGCCGCTACGGCGGTTTTTGGATTATCGTTGTAAGCAGAAAGCAAAAGAGAAAGATAAAATGTGCCGTATTTTATGTTTATTTCGGGGTTTAGAAGAGCGTCTTCATTCATCGGCTCATCGCCTAACTTTTCCTGTAGCCAAGAAAATGTTTCGGGCATAAGCTGCATAAGTCCTTTTGCGCCGACGGACGACTCAGCGTCCTCGTGAAAACCGCTTTCGGTACGGATAACGGCATAAACAAGGCTTTCTTCCACCCCGTATTCTTCTGCATATTTTTCAACAAACTCGCTGTACTTTTGCGGGTAGAAAAAGGCACTTACCCTGTCTTTGAGGCCGTCAAAAACATCGGTAGAAAAAGCAAGCAAAGTTACACAAACGGCAACAACAAGCACAAAGGCTATTATCGTGCCGATACAACCGTGTCCCTTTTTGCTTTTTTCTTCGTATCTGTTGCTCATATTGTGACCTTTCGGATTATTTTTTCTGCCTGACTCTTCAGGTCGTCAAGTGATGAATTATTATGAATAACAAAGTCGGATTTACTCGTAAAAAACTTATCATCTTTTTGGGCAGACTGTCTGATATCGGCATCTTTTTCGCTTAGATTATCCCGCGAAATTATTCTTTCTTTTCGTTTGTCGCTATCGGACAAAACGCAGATAACGGTGGTGCAGATTTTGTCTGCGCCCGCCTCAAAAAGAGTCGGTGCATCGAGCAAAATATTTTTGTTCCCGTTTGATTTTTTATATGCCTCATCGAATATCATAGACATAATTTTCGGATGAGTTATGCTGTTTAGTTTCTCGGTATTTTCTTGCGTTGAAAAGGCAAATTCGGCAAGTTTTTTCCTCAAAAGATTTCCGTTTTCGTCCAAAATCTCGTTTGAAAAAGCCTTTGCAAGTTCGTCTAAAACTTCGCGGTCTTTTACGGCATCGCGGGCAGTTTTGTCGGCATCGATTACATAAAAGCCGAGTTCTTTGAAAACCTTTGCAACTTCGCTTTTTCCCGAGCCTGTCGGCCCTGTGAGTCCGACAATATTAAAAGACAAATCTATCACTTCAAAAGCCGCCGCACGAATAAGGCGGTTATACAAAGCCATTGAGATACCGTCGGTTTTGGGACAATGGGCATAGACGGTTTTGACATCATCCATTGTATCTACATCACGCAAGGAAGAAAAAAGGTTGTGAGCCTGCTCTATATAATTGCTTTCGCTTCCTATCGTGATACATTTCGAATTCAGATATTTTTTTTCATTGTCATAGCAGATAGCACAGACGGTTTTGTCGTGTTCGTATTTTCTGTTTACAAAGTCAACAAAGCGTTTGCTCTCACCCTTGACAAGGATAACTTTTGCTTTCGGTGAATAGTGCTTGTATTTCATTCCGGGGGAAGAAACTTTTGCGTTCTTTTCTATCTGCATAAGCACGGCGTTGTCGACTTCGGTATGACCTATCACGCTCTCGATATCTTCGAGAGTAATATAGCCGGGGCGCAAAATACGCGGAACATCGGCAGCAAGGGTTATTACCGTACTTTCAACACCGACAGCACATTCTCCGCCGTCAATCACGGCATCTATTCTATCAGACAAATCATTCATTACATGCTGTGCCGAGGTCGGACTCGGTGAGCCGGAACGATTTGCAGACGGAGCCGCCAATACGGTGTTGCTCTTTTTTATCAGTTCTCTTGCTGTTTTATGACTTGGTAGCCTTATGGCAACTGTGTCAAGTCCTGCGCTGACTTCAACGGGAATCACATCCGATTTTTTCATAATAATCGTCAGCGGACCGGGCCAAAATTTTTCTGCCAATAATCTTGCTTTTTCGGGAAATTCCGAAACAAGATTAAATTTTTCTATATCGTCAATCTCTGCGATATGGACAATAAGCGGATTATCCATCGGTCTTCCCTTTGCAAGGAAAATCTTTTCAACCGCTTTGCCGGAAAGTGCGTTTGCAGAAAGTCCGTACACCGTTTCGGTAGGCATAGCAACAAGACCGCCGTTTGCAATTATGTTTGCGGCGGTTTCTATATCTTTTTCATTGTTACCTAAATACAGTGTATTCATAAAATCAGTTTTCCATACTTTCTTTGAGTTGTTCTGCACGAAGTGCTGTGATAAGCGGGTCGATAATTTCGTCCAAATCACCGTTTAAAACTGCGTCAAGTTTGTACACGGTAAGACCTATTCTGTGGTCGGTTATTCTCGACTGCGGGAAGTTATATGTTCTTATCTTTTCGGAACGGTCACCCGAGCCTACCTGCGCTTTTCGGTTTTCGGCAATTGAGGCATTTTGCTTGTCCTGTTCTATCTTCAAAAGACGGCTTTTTAATACTTTCAACGCCTTATCTTTGTTCTTGTACTGGCTTCGTTCGTCCTGACATTCGACTACCATACCCGTTGGGATATGGGTAATTCTTATTGCGGATGAAGTTTTGTTGATATGCTGACCGCCTGCACCCGATGAACGGAAAGTATCAATCTGCAAATCGGCAGGGTTGATATCAATTTCAACATCGTCGGCTTCGGGAAGCACTGCAACGGTTGCGGCTGATGTGTGAATTCTGCCGCCCGACTCTGTCTGCGGTACACGCTGAACACGGTGAGTTCCCGACTCAAACTTAAATCGTGAATACGCACCCTGTCCGTTGACCGTAAAGGAAATTTCCTTGTACCCGCCCAAGCCTGTTTCGTTGACATTCAACACTTCGATTTTGAAGCCTTTTTGCTCTGCATACATCGAGTACATTCGAAAAAGGTCGGCGGCAAAAAGTGAGGATTCCTCTCCGCCTGTACCGCCTCTGATTTCAACGATAACATTTCTGTCGTCATTTTCGTCTTTGGGCAGTAAGAGAATTTTCAATTCTTCTTCAAGCAGGGGAAGTTTTTCCTTTGACTCGTCGAGTTGCACTCTTGCAAGCTCCTTGAATTCTTCGTCGCTGTCGGAGTCATCTAATATAGAAAGTGCTTCGTCTACACTGCTTTTTGTATCTTTGTACTCTCTGTACTTTTTTACTATCGGCTCGATAGAAGACAGTTCTTTCATAACCTCGCTGTATTTGTCGCCGTTTGATACAACATCGGGCTCATACAGGCGTTTTGAAAGTTCTTCGTATCTTTTATCAAAAATCTCTAATTTATCAAACATATTAACTCTCGTTTTTCCTTACAATTTTCTTGATATTATGCTCGCACTTTTTTCTCGGGACCATAACTTCGTGTCCGCATTTAGTGCATTTTATCTTGAAATCCATACCGATTCGCAGGACTTCAAATTCGTTATTTTTGCACGGGTGTTCTTTTTTCATAATCAGTATATCCCCGACTTGAACATCCATAAAATCACCAATCTTTATTCCACATATTTATTCATTATAAATTATACCACAAAAAATTCGGGGTGTAAACACCCCGAACAAGACTATATTTCATATTCTTTCAGTTTTGAGTAAAGCATTTCGTCAAGTATCGCCTCGACCTCAATGCCGTTTTCGGTATAGTTCTCTGATAAAAGCGTTGCTGACGCGCGGATTTTTGAAGTAAGCCCCGCTTTATCAAACGGTAAAAGAAGTTTTACCCTCTTTACCCTCAGCGGTAAATTTTCTTCAATCTTTTCTAAAAGTTTGTCTATTCCCTCGCCTGTTTTTGCGCTGATAAATACGGCATCGGATATTCGCATTATATCTGCATTTTTATCTACCAAATCGCATTTATTAAGCACAGGTATAATCGGCTTATCAACACAACCGAGTGACACAAGCAGTTCTTCGGTTACATCAAGGTGAAGTCGCGATTCCTCGCTACTTGCATCGCAAACATTCAAAATAATATCGGACAATGCCGCTTCTTCCAAAGTGGATTTGAACGCTTCGACAAGGTGGTGCGGAAGTCTTCTGACAAGTCCTACGGTATCAATGAGCATTACCGTCACGCCGTTTGGAAGTTTTAAGGCGCGGGAAGTCGGGTCCAAAGTAGCAAAAAGTTTGTCTTGTGCAAGCACTCCGGCATCGGTAAGAAAGTTCATCAAAGTTGACTTTCCCGCGTTTGTATAGCCGACTATTGCCGTAGTGATAACACCATCTTTTTCACGGCGTTTTCGCAGTTCGTTTCGATGATTTTCGACATCCTTTAACTGTTCTTTCAGCGTTTCCATACGGCGTCTTATATGCCTTTTATCGGTTTCTAACTTCGTTTCACCGGGACCGCGAGTACCTATTCCGCCGCCGAGTCGGGACATCTCCACTCCCTTACCCGTAAGGCGGGGCATCATATATTTCAACTGGGCAAGTTCGACTTGGAGTTTACCCTCTTTTGTCTTTGCTCTTAATGCAAAGATATCGAGGATAAGCATAGTTCTGTCTATTGTTCTTGTATCGGTTATCTGCTCAATATTTCTTATCTGCACGGGAGAAAGTTCCAAATCAAATATAAGAAGGTCTATTTCAAGTTCAACGCACAAGTTTTTTATTTCGTCGAGTTTTCCGCTGCCGACACAGGTAGCACTTTCAAGGCGGTCAAGTTTCTGCGATATTGATGCTATCGGCTCTGCACCTGCACTTTCGGTCAGTTCGAAAAGTTCATTTAATGACGCTTCTGCGTCATATTCTCCTGTATCCACGCTGACAAGCAACGCTCTTGTTACTTTTTCTTCTGTTACTGTCAAGTCCATAGTTTCACCTTCATTCACCTTGAGTATATCTTATTCATTGAAAAAAGTAAACCGATATTGTAAAACTAATACTTTTATTTTTCAAATTATTGTGGTATAATGATTATGTTTATTCAAAAAAGGATGAATATATATGCAACGAAAAATTTATGACCGAACTTTCACGGTTGTCATTACCGCTATGTTTGCGGCTATGATTGCCGTATCTACGGCATTTTTGAAAATCCAGACACCGACTGCGGGATATGTGCATTTGGGAGATGCTTTTTTGTATCTTTGTGCGTGCTTTCTGCCTACTCCCTACGCTGTGCTTGCGTCGTCTATCGGCTCGGGTATTGCCGATTTGCTTGTATATCCGCAAACGCTAATTTACACTGTGATTATCAAAGCCGTAAACGCCCTGTTTTTCTCAAACAAAGGCGACAAAATACTTACAAAACGAAATGCTCTTATGGTTATCCCGTCGGGACTTGTGACCGTTTTGGGATATTCGCTGTCAAAATTTATCAGGATGAAGCTCTCGGGTGCGACCAATATAGTTGCTTTTACAGACGCTGTATGGAAAATCCCCGAAAACGCCATACAGGCCGTTTGCTCCGCTGTTGTATTTTTTGCGGTTGCGTACGCTTTCGACAAAGCAGATATCAAGAAAAGGATGTTGAAATAAAATGGGAAAACGAATTGTTATTAAAGTCGGCACTTCTACGCTGACCTACGAAAACGGAAAAATTAATCTTCGCAGGGTTGAAAAACTTTGCAAAGTTATATCCGACCTTAACAACCGCGGTGAAGAAGTTATCTTCGTTACCTCGGGTGCGATTGGTGTCGGTGTCGGCAAACTTTCGCTCAAAGAAAGACCTTCTTCCACTATGGAAAAGCAGGCTGTCGCCGCTGTCGGTCAATGCGAACTTATGTTTATGTACGACAAACTTTTTTCGGAATATTACTCGACGGTTGCACAGGTGCTTTTGACAAAATATTCTGTTGACAGCGAACATAAAAGGCTCAACGTTCTGAACACTTTGAACACCCTTCTTTCTATGGATATCATCCCGATTGTCAACGAAAACGACACCGTTGCTATTGATGAACTTTCGGGCGAAAATATCGGTGATAACGATATGCTTTCGGCTATCGTCGCTGAACTTGTAGGTGCCGATTTGCTCATCATCCTTACAGACCGTGACGGACTTTATACCGCAAGCCCGTCACGAAATCCCGACGCAAAGAAAATTGATGTTGTCGAAGAAATCAACGAAGAAATTTTCAATATGGCATCAGGCTCAACTTCTAACCGCGGTACGGGCGGTATGATAACAAAACTCCATGCCGCTTCACTTGTAACAAATGCAGAAATTGACTGTCGTGTAATGTCGGGCAAAGACCCCGAAAAACTTTACGATGTTATCGACAAAGATACAAATATCGGCACATTATTCAAAGGCAAGGTGACAAAATGATTACCGTAAACGAACTTGGAAAAAGAGCAAAAAAAGCAAGCAGGCAACTGCTCACTTTATCAGATAAAATAGACTTGGCATTATCTTTTATTGCAGACGATTTGAGAGCCTATGAAGATGACATCATAAAGGCAAACAAAATCGACATAGAAAACGGAAGAAACAACGGTATGAGTGAGTCACTTATCGACAGGCTTATGCTAAATCACGACAGAATAGATTCTATGGCAAAAGGCATAGAAAAAATTGTCACAATGGATAGCCCTATCGGCAAAACTCTTTGGCAAAACACTACCGAAAACGGACTTATCATAGAAAAAATTACCGTTCCTATCGGTGTTATCGGAATCATTTTTGAGGCTCGTCCGAATGTAACCGCAGACGCGGCAGGGCTTTGCCTCAAAGCACAAAACGCCGTAATACTTCGCGGAGGAAAAGAAGCGATAAATTCAAACAAAGCAATAGCTGAGATTATGAGAAACGCTATCGAAAAGGCAGGACTTCCGAAAGACTGTATCTGTCTTGTTGAAGATACTTCAAGAGAAAGCGCAAACGAACTTATGAGATTGCGTGAGTATCTTGATATCCTCATTCCCCGAGGCGGAAAAGGACTTATCAGCTCTGTTGTCGAAAATGCAAAAGTTCCCGTTATCGAAACAGGTGTCGGCAACTGCCACGCTTTTGTAGATGAAAGTGCCGATATTGATATGGCAAAAAACATTGTATTCAACGCAAAGACATCAAGGGTATCTGTTTGCAATGCACTTGAAACTTTGCTTGTACACAAAAATATCGCAGAAAAAGCATTGCCGAGAATTGCAGAAAAGCTAAAAGAAAAAGGCGTTGAAATTCGCGGATGCGAAAAGACACGAAAAATCCTCGGTGATGAAATTATTCTTGCTACCGATGATGATTTCAAAACGGAATTTCTCGACTATATTATTTCGGTAAAAGTTGTTGATTCTTTTGACGATGCCGTTGACCATATCGCAAAATACTCAAGCGGTCACAGCGAAACGATAATCACAGAGAACAAGGAAAACGCAGAAAAATTCCTTTCACTTGTTGACTCTGCGGCTGTCTATGTAAACGCTTCTACTCGCTTTACAGACGGCGGTGAGTTCGGACTCGGTGCCGAAATCGGCATATCTACCCAAAAACTTCATGCAAGAGGTCCGATGGGTACATCGGCTCTTACTTCTCACAAATATATCGTTCACGGCAACGGTCAAATCAGATAATAAGATACATCAAAGCAAGAAGCAAAGTAGTATCTGCACCGTCATTTGCAAGGATAACGATAAGCAGCATTATAAGACTTTTTTCTTTGTCTTTCATCAGGATATCGAGAAAATTTTCGCTTCCTTTTGGGGCATTAGTTTGCTCTGTTTTGCTTTTTATTTCCACTTGCTTTTTGGGCTTTTCGGGTTTATTTTCCTCTTGTGATACGTTGCTTTTTCTATTGTTTCGCGTATCGAATGGACCATACATTTGTGAGGCTCGCTCCAAAGCCGCCTGCTCGATGGTACTTTGTGGCATATTCCCCTCCTAAAACAGTTTGTCTATCAAGTTGAAATCTTTTAACAACGGAAGCAGTTTCATCATTTTCAGAATTTTTGTTGCTTCATCAAGTTTTTTCTGTCGCTTTTCAGATAAAAAAGGTCTTATCGCAAAAAGCAATCTTGTTGTATCGTCTTCCTCTTTTATGCTTTGCATAATCGGTACGATTTTTGAAAGCATTTTCATTGTATCGTTGTTTTGAAACAAAGACGAAAAATCGTTTTTAGGCGGAGGCGGTTCTTTATGTACACTCGGCAAATCGCTTTTGCCGAGCATTGAAGACAGTTCTTCGATTTGTTTTAGTGCTTCGGGGTCGGATAAAATTTCCCCGATTTTTGCGGAAATATCGTCCATTTTAACCCATCAGTTTCCGCATAAGCGCTTGAGCCTGTTTTGAACTGAGCAATTTTTGTGTCTGTTCTTTATCGGACAAAATCTGCTCTATCTTCATACGCTTTTCATCATCAAGATTTGAAAAAAGTTCTTTGTAGTTTCCGTTTTGAACTGCTGATTCTATCTTGTCTTGTGATGTACCGAGTTTTTCACTCAGTTGCTCAAATATTCTTTTCATTTGTTCGTTGTCTGCCAAAATTACCACCTCATTCTATAATATGCATAGCGCACCTTTTTATGTCAGGAGTTTTTATGAAAATTATTGTTGTTTCCGACACTCACGGAGATTTTTACTCTTTTCAAAGAGTAATGCAAATGCACAAAAATGCCGATGTTGTTATCCACTGCGGCGACTCAAGAGACGAAATCGACAGAATAAAAGAACTTTTCCCCGATAAAGTTTATGTCTGTGTAAAAGGCAACTGCGACTTGGGAAGCAACCTAAAATATACTGAAACTGAAAACTTTGCATCTAAAAAATTCTTAATAACCCACGGGCATAATTATCAAGTAAAATACACTCTGTACAATTTAGTCTGTGCCGCACGGGAACAAAAAGCGGATATAGTATGCTTTGGGCATACTCACAACGCAGTGTGTGAATACGACGACGGACTTTACATTATTAACCCCGGCTCGCTAAACGGATACGACGCAACTTATGCGATAATTGAGATAAAAGACAACGGCATACTTGCAAATATCGCCAAATTAAAATAACTGTAGATTTTACGCAAAAATTGTGATAAAATGAACAGAGCAAAGGAGGGAAAGGCTATCAACACATACATCGAAAATATGTTTTCGCCGATAATCAATTCGCACAGACTTCCGCAGTCGGTTATTATCGAAGGCGAAAGCGAAGAAAAAAGAGAAGAATGTGCAAAGTATCTTTGTGCATATGCTGTATGCAAAAGTGAAAAAAAGCCTTGCCTTTCCTGTAATGCCTGCAAAAAGGCTTTTGACGATATCCACCCCGATATCATCATTCCGAAGCCGGAAGGAAAAACAAAAATTATTCCCGTAAAACTTCTTCGAGATAAGTATCTTCCTCAGGCGTATTTAAAGCCGACCGAGGCTGATATAAAAATTATGATTTTTAATAATGCGGATTCAATTCTCAAAGACGATACAGAAAATACACTTCTTAAAATTATCGAAGAACCGCATTCAAATTTACTGTTTATTTTCACTTGTGAAAAGGCACATCTGCTTTTGCAGACTATCCGTTCCCGCTCACAAATATATAAAATTCCAAACGAAAATGAAACTTCGGATATATCGGATACAGCAAGAAATATTGCACACGGTATTGTCGCTCTTTACGAAGACAGGTTGCTTGTTGAATTATCCACTCTTTCACAAAGAGATAAATTCAAAAGCGTTATGTACGATGTATCTGAAATACTTATGAAAGCGCTGTCCGTTTCCTGCGGGCAAAAATGCGACGACGAAACCGCAAACGAACTTGCAACAAAACTAACAAAACTTAAACTGCTCGCACTTATCGACGCAACAAAAGACGCTGTTGAAAAATGTGAGCGTAATATAAATTTGAAACTGCTTAGCACCTATGTTTGCACGCAGTACAGGAGGATTTCATGGCAGAGGTAATCGGAGTAAGATTTAAAAATGTCGGCAAGGTCTATTATTTCGACCCCGATAACAATAAACTTGATACAGGCGATATGGTTATCGTCGAAACCGCGCGCGGTATCGAATGCGGTGAGGTCGCTATGGCGAACAAAGAAGTAGGTAACGACGAGATTGTTTTCCCGCTGAAAAAACTTATCAGAAAAGCAACAAAAGAAGATTTGGAAAGAATCAAAAACAACGAAGAAAAAGAAAAAGAAGCCTTAAAAATCTGCGAGCAGAAAATAAAGGAACACAACCTTGAAATGAAACTCGTTGATGTTGAGTATTCTTTTGACAACTCAAAGTTGCTTTTCTACTTCACAGCAGACGGCAGGGTTGACTTTCGCGCACTTGTCAAAGACCTTGCATCTGTTTTCAGAACAAGAATCGAACTTCGCCAAATCGGTGTAAGAGATGAAGCAAAAATGCTCGGCACCCTCGGTGCTTGTGGCAGAGCGTGTTGCTGTTCAAGTTTTCTCGGTGAATTTCAGCCCGTTTCCATAAAAATGGCAAAAGAGCAGGGGCTTTCCCTCTCGCCTGTCAAGATTTCAGGTACCTGCGGACGACTTATGTGCTGTCTTAAATATGAACAAGAAGCATATATTGACCTCTTAAAGCGCACCCCGAAAGTCGGCGCTATTGTCAAAACCAATCTCGGCAAAGGGCGTGTTGTTGATGTTAACCTCTTGACGGGAACGCTGAAAGTCAAAATGGATAATACCCCCGATGAGGCCGCTCCGCAAACCTTTAATGTCAAGGATGTCAAACTTGTCAAAGACGGATTTATCAAGGTTGATAAAAAAGAAATGGACGAATTTAAAAATCTGGAATAAAAAATTTTGTCAAAACAATTGCTTTTTTTAAAAAGTATGCTAAAATATACTTGATTACATATAAGGAGGTTTTTTATAATGGCTTATGTAATTTCTGATGACTGCATTTCTTGCGGTGCTTGTGCTGATGAGTGCCCCTGCGGTGCTATCTCTGAGGGCGACGGCAAATACGTTATCGACGCTGACACATGTGCTGATTGCGGTGCTTGTGCTGATGTTTGCCCCGTTGGTGCTCCGAATCAAGGCTAATAAACAATTATGAAAGCCGAGGTTTTGAAAACAAAACCTCGGCTTTTTGTTTTTCTTGCATACTCTCGTGATTATGGTATAATGAATATATATTTTGGGAGGTGAGTATATGGATACGCTGTTACCGCTTGGAAAAGGTGTAAACATTTTTGTAAGCGAAAATCATCATTTTACGACCGACACGATTTTACTCGCCGATTTTTCAAACCCGAAGAATAAAGACCTCTGTGTTGATTTGGGTACGGGCTGCGGTACTATCCCGCTTTTGTGGGCAAGGGACAAAAGTACAAAAGTCCTTTGTGTCGATATAGAGCCCGATGCCCTCTCACTTTTGCAAAAAAGCATTGAATATAATACTGAAAACGGTATTGAAAACGCAAAGAACCTCACTCCCCTGCTTTGTGATATAAAGGAAATCAAAGACAAAACCGAGGCGGAAAAATACGACCTTGTTGTATGCAACCCGCCGTACAAAATAGATAATTCGGGAATAAAAAACCCCAATGAGCAGAAGGCTACGGCTCGACACGAAACAAAATGTTCTTTTGATGATATCTGCAAAGGGGCTGCAAGAATGTTGAAGTTTTCGGGAAGATTTTGTATCTGCCAACGCCCGGAACGGCTTACGGATATTGTTATGACTTTGAGGAAATATCGTTTAGAGCCGAAGAAACTTCGTTTCGTTCAGGGCAAGCGTGACAAAAGCCCGAAACTCTTTTTACTCGAAGCAAAAAAGGGTGCAAACGAGGGTTTTCTTGATGTAATGCCCACCCTTGTTGTAGAAAACGATGACGGCACATTCACAGAAGAAATGCAGAAAATTTACGGTGCGTACAAAGAGGAATATCAAAATGGATAATATTTTATATGTTGTGGGAACTCCGATAGGAAACCTGGGCGATATGTCGCCCCGCGCGGTTGAGATACTTTCAAGTGTTGACTTTATCGCCGCCGAAGACACACGAGTTACCCTGAAACTTCTTAACCATTTCGGCATAAAAAAGCCGATGGTAAGTTACTTTGAACACAATAAATTTCAGCGCGGCGAAATTATCACCAACCGTATTCTTGCGGGGGAAAGTTGTGCTATTGTCACCGATGCGGGTATGCCGTGCATTTCGGACCCGGGTGAACTGCTGATTAAACAATGCGGTGATAAAGGGATAAAAACCGTTGTCGTTCCCGGTCCGAGTGCTGTTATATCTGCTCTTGCCGTTTCGGGACTTGATACAGGGCGGTTTTGCTTTGAGGGCTTTTTGTCGGTGAATAAAAAAAGCCGAAAAGACCACCTTATATCCCTGTTAAATGAAACACGAACTATGATTTTTTACGAAGCACCGCACAAACTGCCGAATACCCTCTCGGACTTTTTTGAATATTTCGGGGACAGGAAACTTTCCATCGTTCGCGAGATAACAAAAGTCCACGAAGAAGTTATCAGAACAACCACAAAAGAAGCAAAAGAAAATTACACGGACGGCTCGATAAAAGGTGAAATCGTTCTCGTACTCGAAGGCAAAAAAGAGGAAGCCGAAACCCACACTCTTGACGACGCCGTAAAAATAGCAAAAGAACTGATTGCCAAAGGCGAAAAGCCTACCGATGCGGCAAAAGAATCGGCAAAAATCACAGGCATAAAAAAGAATGACATATACAGGGAAATAATATGACATACGAAGAAGCATTAAGAAAAATTCATTCACTCGATAAATTCGGCTCAATGCCCGGACTTCAAAGAGTTGAAAAACTTTTTGACCTTGTCGGTGAGGGACTTAGGGAACAAAAATTCATACATATCGCAGGCACAAACGGCAAGGGTAGCACAGCGCAGATTATCTCATCCGTTTTGACTCAATGCGGTTACAAAACAGGACTTTTTATCTCGCCTTATATCGTAAAATTCAACGAAAGAATACAGATAAACGGCAAGATGATAAAGGATGAGGAACTTGCAGACGCTGTGTCATACCTCTCACCTTTTCTTGATAAACTTAACGAAGAAGGCGTTATCATCACCGAGTTTGAATTCCTCACGGTGCTTGCTTTCTATGTTTTCAAGAAAATGGGCTGTGACTTTATTGTTTGTGAAACAGGTTTGGGTGGTTTGCTCGACTCGACAAATGTGATAAGAAATCCGCTTTGCTCCGTTATCACGAAAATTGACTTTGACCACACCGAAATTTTAGGCTCGACTATCGAAGAAATCGCAGTTCAAAAATGCGGTATCATAAAAGAAAACGGTATTACCGTTTCGGCGTTTCAGCGTGACGAAGCGTTGTCGATTATACAGAACACGGCAAAAGAAAAGAACAATGAATTTTTCTATGCAGAAGATATAGAATTTTCTGACATTTCATTTGATATTGACGGCACTTTTCTTACATATAACGACATAAAACTGCACCTTAATATGCTCGGTGTTCATCAACTCGAAAACCTCAAAACAGCACTTTGCACCCTTGAAATATTAAACAAAAAGGGTATTGCGTATATTACGCCGAAAAGCATATCTGACGGAGTAGAAAAAGCCTCAAATCCCGCACGGTTTGAAGTGCTTTCAAAAGCGCCGATTATTGCTCTTGACGGCGCTCATAATCCTTCGGGAATGAAAACCTTTGTCAATGCTGTGAAAAAGTATTCAAACGCCCACCGTGTACTGATACTCGGTATGCTCAAAGACAAAGATACAGACACCTGTGTTTCGCTTATCTCACCTTTATTTGACGAAATATATACGGTGAATATCGACAATCCCCGCAGTGAAAGCGCAAAAGTACTTGCTCAAAAATGCAATCTTAAATGCGAAAATGTCTATGACATCGGCGATATAAAAGAAGCCTTTGACATTTGCCTTTCTAAAAACCGCGATATATATATCACGGGGTCTTTGTACCTTTGCGGTGAAATACGACAATATATTATTGACAAACTTTCGCAAAAGTAAAATACGACAGCAAAATTAAACAAAAAATTTATGCCTACACTTGTATTATGAGTGTAGGCTTATTTTTTGGATGTGAAAAAATGGTAGATATGAACTATATCGACGACACACTTATTGCAAAACTCTACGGTGAGATTGACCACCATATTGCACCGTCAATCAGGAATAAAATTGACAGTGAATGTGAAACCTATCGTCCGAGGGTGCTTGTGCTAGATTTTGAGGGAGTTACATTTATGGACAGTTCGGGTATCGGACTGATTATGGGAAGATATCGCGAAATCTCCCTTTTGGGAGGAAGGCTCGAAGTGACGAATATTCCGCCATATCTCGAAAGGATAGTTGCCCTTTCGGGCATAGGAAATCTGGGGGTGCTCAAATGAACACGGTAAACGAAATGAAACTCCAATTTATATCAAAAAGCACAAACGAAAGTTTTGCACGCTCGGCTGTATCGGCTTTTGTACTGCCGCTAGACCCGACTATATCGGAACTTGCCGACATCAAGACCGCGGTAAGCGAAGCGGTCACAAACTGTATTGTTCACGCCTATCCCGATACCCTCGGTATCATCTACATAGATGCAAAAATCACGGACTCAAACAAGGTGATAATCAAAATAAAAGACAAAGGTGTCGGGATAGAGAATATTGAAAAAGCACTTGAACCGCTGTACACAACCTCAAACGGCGAGCGAGCCGGCTTGGGCTTTGCCGTTATGCAAAGTTTTATGGATAATGTAAAGGTGCGTTCAACTTTAAATAAAGGGACAAGCGTAACGCTTGAAAAGTCGATAATCAAAGTAAACTATGACAAGAGATGAAAAAATCGAGAGCAATCTCGGACTTGTTCACTCCTGTGCAAAGAAATTTATCAATCGCGGAATAGAATACGATGACCTATACTCGGCGGGTTGCATCGGACTTATCAAGGCTATCGACAATTTTGACGAAGGGCTCGGCTACAAACTTTCCACCTATGCCGTTCCTGTGATACTCGGCGAAATAAAGCGACTTTTTCGTGACGGCGGTACGGTAAAAATCAGTCGAAGCCTTAAGGACCTTTCGCAAAAAGCGTTGAGAATATCCGAAGAATACAAGAAAGAAAACGGTGTGGATATTCCGATATCAATATTGGCAAAAAACTTAGGCACAGACGAATTTTCGGCAAGTGAGGCACTGACTGCGTCGCAGTGTGTGCTTTCCTTAACAGGTGCAAACGACGACAGCGAACATCAAATAGATGTGCCTGTTGACAGCATTGAAGAAAATCTTTGCGAAAAATTGTCGCTTTCGCAGGTTATTACCGAACTCTCGGATTTTGAAAGGCAACTGATTGAATTGAGATATTTCAAGCACAAAACCCAGACTCAAACGGCAAGTGTGCTGAATATGACACAAGTTCAGGTATCACGAAAAGAGAAAAAACTTCTCCTCAAAATGCGACAAAAACTTACTGTATAAAAAAGCGGTGATGATTAACTAATCATCACCGCCAATTTTATTTAATTATTTAATAAAGCAAACTGCTTCAAAGGGTTTTAATGTACCGATTTGGGTTTCACCGTAACTTGATGTTACTTGCGCTTTTTCATCAACAAGGCTCTTGTCGTAGGTTACATCCTTGCCGGTAAAGTTGATAAGGATAGTTGCCTTTTGTGAGCCGTTTTCTCTTGTGTATGCGAAAATTTCTTCGCTGTCAGCAAGAATTTCGGTATATTTACCGTCTAACAAAACTTCGTTTTTCTGTCTTAAATCGTTTAGTTTTTTGTACCAAGATAAAACAGATTTTTCGTCTTTTGACTCAACATCGACATTGACTGTCTTGTAGTTATCGTTAACGGGAAGCCACGGTTTTCCTGTGGTAAAGCCTGCATGTTCTTCTTGGTTCCACTGCATAGGCGACCTTGCGTTATCTCTGCTGAGTTTCTGTACACATTTGAGTGCTTCGTCTTCCGACAGTCCGTTTTCGAGTGCTGTTTTATATTGATTTAATGTTGAAATATCGTTGTACTCGTCGATAGATGCACGGTTAACATTAGTCATACCGATTTCTTCACCCTCGAAAAGGAAAGGTGTTCCGCGAAGCGTCATAAGAAGCATTGCAAGTGCTTTTGCACCCTCGACGGGGTCGGCATCTTCTGACAGGAAATGGTTAATCGACCTTGGTTGGTCATGGTTTTCCAAGAAAACAGGACACCAGCCGTTGTCTGCTGTGAGTTTTTGTTCTTCGGAAAGTACGCGCTTGATATCGGAAAGCTTGATTTCTTTTGTATTTGACCAAACTTCGCCTTCAACAAACTGAAGATTTACAAGGTCAAATCTGAAAATCATATCGAAAACGCCGGTATTTCCTACCCAACTCGAAAGTTGTTCTGCGGGAACGCCGTTTGCTTCACCGACCATAAAGATATCGGTGCCGTTTTGAACATTCTCTTTGAACTCATGCAGGAAATCGAGGATTCCGTCTGTATTCGCAGTCATACTGTGAATTGCTACCATATTGTCAACACCGTCAGGCTCACCGTCGGAAAAATCGGTAGGCTTTTTGATGTATGTAATAGCGTCAAGTCTGAAACCGCCGACACCTTTGTCTACCCAATATTTTGCTACATCGATAAGGGCTTTTCTGACATTGGGATTTTCCCAGTTAACATCGGGCTGGAAGTCTGCAAAAGTGTGCATATAATATTGTCCTCTTGATTCGCTGTATGTCCAGGCTGAACCGCCGAAAATACTACGCCAGTTGTTGGGTGCGCTGCCGTCTTCTTTTGCGTCGCGCCAGATGTACCAGTCACTTTTTTCGTTATCCTTTGACTTGCTTGATTCTTTGAACCACTCGGATTCGTTTGATGTGTGGTTAAATACAAGGTCCATTACGATTCGGATATTCTTTTCTTTTGCTTTTGCAATAAGTTCGTCCATATCATCCATTGTACCGTAAAGCGGGTTTATGGAATAATAGTCGGCAACATCATAGCCGTTGTCGCCCATCGGAGAAGCAAAAACGGGAGTAAGCCAAATTGCACCTACGCCGAGAGATGCCAGGTGGTCGAGTTCGGATATAAGTCCCTGCAAATCGCCATAGCCGTTGCCGTCGGTATCTTTGAAACTTGACGGATATGCTTCGTAGACTATTGTCTTTTGCCACCATTTGAGATTGCTGCTTTCATCAGCTGTGCTTTTGTTGTTTTGTGCGCCACAGCAAGCAAGTGAAAATGCCATAGTCAGCACAAGTAGAATTGCTAATAATGATTTTACTTTTTTCATAATTTCCTCCTAAAAATAATGCTTTTGTTATTCTACCACTGTCAAAAACAAATGGCAATATTTAGAAAACTTTTTGTATAAAATATGCACCCAACAGAGTATTTATCCGTGGGTGCATAGATATTATTCATAATACATTTTTTTGAGGTCTTCCAAATCGTAGGGCGTCTGCTGATACAGATAGTAGTTAAGCCAGTTTGCATACAAAAGCGAAGCGTGACTTCTCCATGTGACAACAGGCCTTTTTGACGGGTCATCATTCGGAAAATAGTTGTACGGTATTTCGGGGTTGAGTCCCTTGTTTTTATCGCGGAAATACTCTTCTGCCAAAGTTTCTCTGCCGTATTCACAATGACCTAAGACATAAAATTCTCTGCCGTTTTTACTGCAAACGATGGAAACGCCCGCTTGTTCGCTGACAGCAAGAATTTCAAGTGCGTCGTGCTTTTCGATATCTTCTTTAACAACTCCGGTATAGCGCGAATGAGGAACAAGAAAATAGTCATCAAAACCGCGCATCAGAGGATGCAGGCGGTTTAGTATCGTGTGATTATAGATACCGCAAAGTTTTTTATCATAAGTAAATTTTCGTACACCGTAGCGATAGTAAAGTCCCACCTGCGCTCCCCAACAAATAAAGAGAGTGGAATAGACATTATGCTTTGCCCATTCAAAGATAGTTGTCAGTTCTTTGTAGTAGTCAACTTCTTCATAAGCGAGCAGTTCTACGGGCGCGCCCGTAACTATCATTCCGTCGAATTTTTGGTCTTTTATTTCGTCAAAAGTTTTGTAAAAAGTTGTCAGATGCTGTGCTGAAGTATGCTTTGATTCGTGACTTGCCATCTGCAAAAGTTCGATATCAACCTGCAACGGAGTGTTGCCGAGAAGTCGAAGTATCTGGGTTTCTGTTTCGATTTTGGTCGGCATAAGGTTGAGTATCAGGATTTTCAGCGGTCGAATGTCCTGAGCCATCGCTCTGTCCTCGGGCATTACGAAAATATTTTCACTTTCAAGTATTTTGGTCGCAGGAAGACCGTTGCTGACTTTAATCGGCATTTAACCACCCTCTTTCATAGTTTTTGCAAATAAAAAATATCAATACTGTTTGCCCCAGTAAACCATATGTTTTGCAGGTTTTCCGCAACAAACACAGGTGTCACTAAGGTGTTCTTCTTCAAACGGGATACAACGAGATTTTACACCGCCTGTAACATCTTTTAATTTATCTTCACACTGAGAGTCACCGCACCACATAGCCTTGATAAAGCCGGGCTTTTCTTTGGATATCTCGATAAAGTCGTCGTATGTCAGAGCAACATGAGTTTTTTCGACCATATTTTCATAAGCACGGTCATACATATCGCTGTGAATTTGAGTAAGTAAATCGGAAATGGTTTTATCGAGATTATCAAGCGAAACAAAGAGTTTTTCTCTTGTATCACGACGAACCAAAACACACTGGTTCTTCTCGATATCTTTCGGGCCTATTTCGAGTCTAATCGGAACGCCTTTCATCTCATACTGGGCAAATTTCCATCCCGGTGACTGGTCAGAGTCGTCGAGTTTTACTCTGAATTTATTTTTGAGGGAGTTGTAGAGTTCCTCTGCTTTTTCAAGAACGCCCTCTTTGTGGGTTGCAATGGGCACAATGGCTAACTGGATAGGTGCAATCTTCGGCGGTAATACAAGACCGTCGTCATCTGAATGTACCATGATAAGCGCACCTATCATACGGGTGGATGTTCCCCATGATGTCTGGTGAGGATAATGCAGTTTATTATCTCTGCCGGTAAATGTGATATCAAAACTCTTTGCAAAGCCGTCACCGAAATAGTGGGATGTACCGCCCTGCAAAGCAACACCGTTGTGCATCATCGGTTCAATAGTATATGTTTCCAAAGCACCGGCGAATTTCTCTTTCTCGGTTTTTCTGCCGAAAACGGCGGGAATAGCCAAAGTTTCTTTATAAAAATCAATATAGACCTGAAGCATTCTTCTTGTTTCTTCCTGTGCTTCTTCTGCCGTTTCGTGCATTGTGTGTCCCTCTTGCCACAAAAACTCGGAAGTTCTCAAAAATGGTCTTGTTGTCTTTTCCCAGCGAACAACGGAACACCACTGGTTGTAGAGTTTCGGCAAATCGCGATAGGTATTTATTACCTTTGCATAGTGTTCACAGAAAAGAGTCTCGGAAGTCGGCCTTACGGCAAGGCGCTCTGTCAGTTTTTCACTTCCGCCTACAGTCACCCATGCACATTCGGGAGCAAAGCCCTCAACATGGTCTTTTTCCTTTTGCAAAAGATTTTCGGGAATGAACATCGGCATATAGACATTCTCGTGTCCCGTTTCTTTGAAACGCCTGTCCATATCAGCCTGCATATTCTCCCATATCGCATAACCGTAGGGACGAATGACCATACATCCCTTTACACCGGAATAGTCGGCAAGTTCTGCCTTCTTGACAATATCGGTGTACCATTTTGCAAAATCCTCGTCACGGCTTGTGATGGCTTCTACCATTTTTTTATTATCAGCCATAATACCCCTCCGTAGTAAAAATAATAACTTATATATTATACATTTTATTTACGAATTTTTCAAGAGCAAAAAAAAGGCTGTGACGATTTCGTCACAACCTCTGCAAAACATACTGTTTTTTCGATAAAAGTCAGGCATTTGCCTCGATGTAGGAAACGAGTTCTTCTACTGTGCGGATGTTCTCGATTTCCTCGTCGGGAATTTCAATCTCAAACTCATCTTCAATGGACATAAGCAAATCAACTACATCCAAAGAATCTGCTCCCAAATCAGCCTGTAAATCTGTCTCGGGGGTGATTGTATCCTCTTCAACATCAAACTGTTCTGATAAGATAACCTTAACTTTTTCTAAAACCATAAATTTTCCTCCCAAAAAATTGTCCTGTGCGCGGTTTATAGACAAATGATGTGGTTATGTGTTATAATTTTATAAACCCGAACAAGTAATCACACAAATATATTATTGATTATTACATAGTTTGTCAACATTTATGTCAAATTTTTAACAGTTACTTCTAATAAGGAAATATTATGAAAAAACACAAATTCGCCCTTATCGGCAAAAATATTGAAAAAAGTGTTTCTCCTTTTATCCACGAAAGGCTCTTTTCTCTCGATAAAATCGATGCTGAATATAATACAATCGACCTGTGCGACAAAAGCCTTGAAAGCGTTATCCCCTCTTTGAAGTCTTTATCGGGATACAATGTCACGGTCCCCTTCAAAGAAGAAATAGTAAAGTATCTTGATAACCTTGACAACTCAGCACAAATCCCCATGTGCGTAAACACCGTAAAAAACGATAAACTTTCAGCAGGCTATCTTACGGACTCCTACGGCTTTGCAAAGTCACTTAAAAGCATATACAAAGGAAAAATCCATTCTGCCGTAATTCTCGGTTGCGGAGGTGCCGCACGGGCTGTTGCCTTTGAGCTTGTAAATCTCGGCGCTACAAATATTCACTTTGTCATAAGAGGGCAAAGCAAAGAAAAGTGCAAAAAACTGATAAACGACCTCAATTTATACGGATTTAGCGGTGCAAAGATTTTACAAAATGCTGACTTTGACTACGATATTCTTGTCAACGCCACTCCCGTAGGTTCAAATAAAAATTTCGGCTGTTTTGCAAGTGATGAACTGATTAGCCGTGCAAAAGTCGTTTTCGACCTAATCTATTCACCGAGCGAAACAAAACTGATAAAAAAAGCAAAAGCCTACAACAAGGTTACGATAAACGGAATTTCCATGCTCGTATATCAAGCCGCAAAGGCTCACGAAATTTTCTTTGACAGTAGGTATGATATTCAATCTCTTGATAAAATATGTAAGGAAACAGAAAATTTGCTGTCAAAAAGAAAAATTATCCTCTGCGGATTTATGGGAAGCGGAAAAACAACTGTGGGAACTGCTCTTTCAAATAGCCTTGCCCTGCCGTTTTTTGACCTTGACGAATATATCGAAATAAATGAAAATTTAACTAACGAAAAGATTTTTTCAAAATACGGCGAAGAATATTTTCGAGAAATCGAGCACAAATATCTTTGCGATTTGCTCTGTAAAGATGAAGCGGTTATCTCTCTTGGCGGCGGAACTCTCACACAAGAAAAAAGCAGACAACTGATACACAGCGCAAATGCGTTCTCGGTTTTTCTTGATATTACTCTCGATACAGCGAAAAAGCGTACAGAAAACACCCAAAGACCTATGCTAAAAAAATACGATATCGAAAGTCTGTACAAAGAAAGATATGATGAATATAAGACCGCCTGCGATTTTTCGGTAACTGCCGAAAAAAGTACAGAAGAAATCGTGAGCGCAATTTCGGAGGTACTATAATGCAAACAGTAAATATAAACACCTCAAAAAAATATAATGTCTACATCGACAAATCTTTTGATGAAAATTTCCCGAATATCATAAAAGAAACAGTATTTTCAAAAAAGATTCTAATAGTTTCGGATAACACGGTAAAAGAACTCTATTTTGACAAAGTAAAGTCAATTTTTGAAGGCCTCGGGTTTGAAGTTTTCGACTTTGTATTCTCTTCAAATGAGGAACAAAAAACTTTGTCAACGATTGAAAAAATTTACCGCACACTTTTTGAAAACAACTTTACAAAAGGCGACACGATAGTAGCCCTCGGCGGTGGTATCGTTTCGGATACGGCTGGCTTTGCGGGGGCAACATTTCTGCGCGGAATAAACTGTATTTATTTTCCTACCACCCTGCTTTCGATGGTGGATGCCTGTGTCGGAGGGAAAACCGCAGTAAATACATATTTCGGAAAAAACCAGATAGGCGTTATCAGACAGCCCGACGCTGTTTTTATCGCTACCGATACACTCTCGACTTTGGAAAATCGTGAATTTTCCTGCGGTATGGCAGAAATCATAAAAACCGCAATGATAAAAAGCGAAAGCCTCTTTGAACTTCTTGAAACAAAGGACTTTGAAGATATCAAAGAAGATGTGATTTCACAGTGTATAAAAATAAAAGCAAGCGTTGTCGAAGAAGACGAATTTGACACATCAAAAAGGCTGATACTCAATTTCGGCCACACAATTGCCCACGCTATAGAGAAAAAATCCGACTACGAAATTAAGCACGGCGAAGCGGTTGCAATCGGTATGTCACTCATCACAAAAAGAGCGGTAAAAAACGGTCTGTGCGATGAAGATACACTCATTAGACTTAATATGCTTTTGCATAAATATTCACTTTCCTGCGGTGCAGTTTGCCCTGTAACCGAACTTTTGCCGTATATAAAAAGAGATAAGAAAAACTATCTTGATAATATCAAAATCGCTTTGTGCGAAAAAATCGGACAAGGCTATGTAAAAGACTTTTCGTACAACGATTTTGTATCTTTTCTTACGGAGTAATTATGTCGATAATCACTATTCAAAAAAGTAACCTTTGCGGGAAATACACAGCGCCCCCATCCAAAAGTTACGCCCACAGAGTGCTGATTTGCTCGGCGCTTTCAAGAAAAAAAGTTAAGATAAAAAACATAGTTTTGTCAGATGATATCAAGGCTACAGCATCTGCACTTATCGCGCTTGGCTGCAAGATAACTTTTGAAAAAAGCACTGCCTTTATTGACGCAGAAAACTTTGCAAAAGATATAAACTCCCCTGTAGAAATTGACTGCAAAGACAGCGCTACTACCCTGCGACTTCTTATTCCCGTTTGTGCCGCACTCGGTATTTCTGCAAAATTTTTCGGAAGTGAACAACTGTCAGAAAGACCGCTTGATGAATATAAAGTTTTGCTTCAAAATCACGGTGTAAATGTAGAGTACATCGGCTCTTTGCCGTTTTCGATAAGCGGAAAACTCAAGGGTGAAACATTCTTTGTAAACGGAGATATAAGTTCGCAGTTTGTATCGGGACTAATGCTTTCACTACCCCTTCTTGAAAACGAAAGTGAAATTAAACTTTTGTCACCGCTTCAAAGCAAAAGTTATGTTGAAATCACGCGAGATGTTCTGTCCGCTTTTTCAGTCAGTACGGAAAAAACCGAAAATGGATATAAGGTTAAAAAATGTGACTACAAAGCCACCGATTACACTATCGAGGGCGATTGGTCAAACGCTTCATTCTTTATCACTGCAAAGGCTCTCGGTGCAAATATCAACATAAACGGACTTAACGATAACAGTATTCAAGGTGACAAAAAAATCGTTGAGATTTTAGAAAAAATAAACAATGAAAAGACTCTTTCTGTCGATATGAGCGACTGCCCTGATTTAGTCCCGATTGTTGCTGTTTACTCGGCGTTTTCGGGCGAATATGTCACGCTTACTGACATAAACAGGCTCAAATTCAAGGAGTCCGACAGAATAAAATCCACCGTCGAAATGCTCAATTCTTTCGGCACAAACGCAGTATACGATGACAGCAGTATTACCATATACAAAAAGCCGTTGCAGAGCGCAAATATCAACGGATATAACGACCACAGAATAGTAATGGCGGCGTCAATTTCGGCACTTTTTTTGGATAATGAAACCACCATTTCCAACTATGAATCGGTCAAAAAATCCTACCCCGATTTCTTTGAAGTTTTGGAAAGTTTAGGAGGAAAAATCAATGTTTAAGTACGGTGAAAAGCTTTCTCTTGAAATAGACGGCAAAAGCCATTCTGACAGCATTTTTGTATACCTTGACGGCATAAAAAAGGGCTATAAAATCGACAAAGAGAAAATCGACCTTGCACTTTTAAGACGCTCTCCGGGCAGAAATGATTTTTCTTCCCGGCGAAAAGAAAACGACAAGGCGGTCTTTCTTTCTGGCTTTTCGGGCGACATCACAGACGGCACAAAAATCACGGCAGAAATCAAAAATAACGACGCTAAAAGTACAGATTACGATAGCATAAAGGGGCTTTTGCGCCCCGCCCACGCAGATTACACGGCGTATCTAAAATACGGCTTGGATTTTGACACAAGCGGAGGGGCTCATTTTTCCGGCAGGATGACGGCGCCGATGGTCTTGATGGGTGAAATCTGCCGACAGATACTCGAACAAAAGGGTATAAAAATTGTATCTCATATCAGCGAAATACACTCGACAAAGGACACACCTTTTGACAAAGCCGAACTCACAGATGAAATGATTTTCTCACTAAATAACTCGGATTTCCCCACGCTCGACAGTAAAGCAAAAGAAAAAATGATTGATGAAATTGCGGTTGCAAAGACAAACGGCGACTCTGTCGGCGGAGTTATCGAATGTGCTGTGCTAAATTTCCCCACTGGCGTTGGGGACGCACTTTTTTCTTCGATTGAAGGGAAAATTTCTTCGTTTATGTTCGCCATTCCCGCAATAAAGGGGATAGAATTCGGCTCGGGATTTTTCGGCTCAACTCTTTACGGCTCACAAAACAACGATGAATTTGCTATGGAAAACGGCGAAATCATCACAAAAACGAACAACTGCGGAGGAATACTCGGCGGTATCTCGAACGGTATGCCGATTGTATTCAAGGTCGCAGTAAAGCCGACTCCGTCGATTAGAAAAGAGCAAAACACCGTAGATATTTTCAAAATGGAAAATGCAAAAATCAAAATCGAGGGCAGACACGACACCTGCATTGTCCCCCGCGCTGTCGCGGTAGTTGAAGCGGGAGTTGCTATCGCTTTACTTGATATGCTGATGACGGAGGGAAAAATATGAGTAAAATCGAAACTTTACGAAACAAGATTGATGATATAGATAACGAGATTATCTCTTTGCTTGACAGCCGTTTTGAGCTTTCAAAAGAAATCGGCAAGGAAAAAGCAAAGAAAAATATAGCGATAACAGACAAAAACAGAGAAAAAGAAATTCTGGCAAAAACAGAAAAAGCAAAAAACAAGGACGCAATCAAAATCACCTACAAAACCATTTTCGAACAATCAAAAAAGATGCAAAAATAAGAAAGCCCTGACCGCATAAAACGGTCAGGGTAATTTTATGGAATGTTGAGTTTTTAGCAAAAACTACAAATCAAAAATTGCGTAGCAATTTTCCCAAAATTATCAATTATTAATTGTCAATTGTCAATTAGTTTACAAGGCTAAACCCGAAGTGTTTTCGCGGAGGAAATCGAAGACTTTTTTCTCGATAATCTCGACACCGCCGACTGAGTCGGACTCGATATTCAGCGGTAAAATCGGGTCGTGAACGGAAAGTCTTAACAAGAACCAGCCGTCGCCGTTGTCTTTATCAAAAGAAACACGAATACCCTCGCGGTTATCGGGGGCGATGTTCCAGCCCTTTTGCTCGCTTGCGTAATTAGTAAGGCTTTCGATTACACATTCACCGCAGTTTTTGAAATCCTTTTCAAGGATTTTTATGCGGATTTCCTTGCTTTCTTTCGGCTCTTTGAGGTTTTTGAGAAGTTCGTCAATCGTGCGACCTTCTTTTTGAAGAACAGCCATTTTTATGATAATTCTTGTGCAGAGATAGGCTCCGTCATCGAGGAAATAGTTTTCTCTCATGGCAACATGGCCGGATGTTTCGGAAGCAATCGGGCAGTTTATTCCCTTTTCGTTGAGTTCAACCGCCTTGTTGATGATGTTCTTGTATCCTCTGCGGTAACGGTAGTGGTGGGCTTTGAGTTCTTTTTCCAAAAACTCGGTAAGTCCTGTGGAAGTTATCGAGTCGGTAACGACAGTACCGCCTTTGTTGCCCTCCAAAGCGATAAGTGACGAAAGGGCAACAAGCCTGTTTCTGTTTATCTCTTTGCCGAACGAGTCAACCGCGCCGCCTCTGTCAACATCAGTATCGAAAATAACGCCTAAATCCGCTTTATTCTCCAAAACTGCTTCGCAGATAGACTCCATCGCCTTGTCGTTTTCGGGGTTCGGGATATGATTCGGAAACATTCCGTCAGGCTCAAGATAGCGAGAACCGCTGACATCTGCGCCCAAAGGCTCTAAAACTTCGCCGGCATAGAAACCGCCGACACCGTTGCCCGCATCTACTACGATATGAAAACCTGCAAGCGGCTTGTCGTAATTTTCGGCGTTTACGCCCTCTTTGATAAGATTACGAAGATGCTCTGCGTACTGCTTCATAAAGTTGATTTGGATTTCTTCGCCGTCACACAGTTCGGGTTTTGTTTTATCCTGTGCATACTGCAAAATTGCGGTAATATCGCCGTGGTCAAGACCACCGTTTTTTGTAAAAAACTTCAAGCCGTTTTTGTTGTACGGGTGGTGGCTTGCTGTTATCTGCACAGCACCGTCACAGGGAATGTCAAGAGTTGACATAAACATTGATGGTGTTGATGAAAGTGAGCAGTCGTAGACTTTTACACCGTATTTTTTGAAAGTATCACGCACGCAGGCACTGATTCTTTCTCCCGAAATACGGCAATCTCTGCCGACCGATACGGTAAGGTCAGATACCTTTTTCTCTACATAATCGGAAAGCCAAAGCAAAAAGCCTGTTGCCATTTCTTCGACTGCTTCGTTAGTTAAGTCCAAAGGCTCTCCCTCGACACCGTCAACCGCAGTTCCTCTGATATCCGTTCCGCTTTTAAAATGAGCATAGTATTCGTTAAGCATAGTAACCCCCAAAAATATTATTTACTATATTCTACCACACTTTTTGCAAAAATAAAAGTATTTTTACAAACAGAAAAGGCGCCCGAATGGACGCCTTTTCCGCTTTAGGATTTTTTGAAATTAACGTGAAAAAAGTAATTGGTTAGTTAAAAATTAAGCAGTCTTTGTTGCATTACCAAGCAAATTAAGTCTGAACAATTTGCTTTCGTCTTCTTTGTTTTCACAATAGATGAACGCTTCGGTAATCTTGCCGCCCTCGATGAGTCTTGCCAAGCCAACGAGCTGACAAAGCTTGCTTTTAAGATTAAGTTTATCTCCCTCATGGGTAACGAGAAATACGTTGCCTTTGCAAGTGTCAAGCACGTCAAGGAACTGTGAAACGTCAATGTTGTGTAAACTTACGATAGGTGTCATCATAGTTTCATCCTCCTAACAATATTAAAATTTCGTGCTGCCATTTACCATTTGGCTATATTCCTAAATGTGTACGGAAGCCGTACAGTCAAGCGGACTATTTACTTGACGATTATTATTATATCCGTTTTTTCGTAAATGTCAACAATTATTCGTTCAATTCTTTGTGCAAGTTGACGACATTTTGACTGTTTATAATTCTAACTTAGAATTATCGTTATGTAAATGCGACAAACAAAGCGACCAAATAATTACTATATGAAACCCTGTTGTAATATTATCCGTCAAAACTGCCATTTGTTCAAAGAAAAATCTATTTTTGTTTATACATATTTCCGAATTTGGTTGAGTTTTCTTTTGCTTTGTGGTAGAATATCCTTGTCAGTTCGAAACCATCCTGACAGCAGAATTCTGCAAAACAAAACTATGGAGCACAAAATGAAAACAAAAACAAGAAAAATGGTTGAGGGCGCTTTGATAGCAGCCCTCTACATAGTAGTAAACTACATTCAGGAAATAATACTGCCGTCTACCTCATCCATGCCGATACAGGTACGGCTTGCGGAGATACTCTGTATTCTCTGCGTTTTTTCGTCTTCTGCGATATACGGAGTTACGCTCGGCTGTATGATAGCGAATATCATAAACATCGGGGTTTTGCCGCTTGACATCGTTTTCGGCACGATTGCAACACTTATTTCGGCAATTTTTGCGTATAAACTGCGAAATATTCGGCTTTTTTCCCTGCCGATACTTTCTTCCCTTATGCCTGTTATAATCAACGGAATAATAATTTCACTGGAATTTCAGCTATTCTATTTGCCCGAGGGATTTCATTTTTCTTCGTTTTTCCTATTTTTCGGTGAAATCGCTGTAGGGGAATTTATCTCTTGTGTGATACTCGGACTGCCGTTTTATAAACTGATTGAAAGACTGAATATATTCAAAAAAAATCTCTCTTGATTTTCAAGAGAGATTTTTATTTACTGTCCGTTGTAAAATTTTTCTTCAGCGATTTCTTTTTCTATCGCTTCGGAGAATTTGTAGTAATCAAAACCCGAAAGAATTGTGCAGACTTTTCCGTCAACGCTGAACATACATTTATTATCCTTATTCACGGCAAAATATCCGACTTCTTCATCATCGTTATAGAAAGTTACACGATACACGCTGACATCGGTATAGAGGTCAATTGTTTCGTTAGCTGTTTCGCGGTAGGTAATAGAATTATACTGTTCGAGCAAAGTTTTCATCGTTTCGTCTTTGGTCATATTATACGACCAGCTCTCCATATAAGAGCCTTCTGCTTTTGCCCAGGTAGCGTTTTCTATCGGCTTTACGCCTTTTCCTGCAAAAATCAAGGCAAGGACAACAATAGCGATAACGACTGCCACTATGACAGACGACATTATTATGACCTGCTTTTTTGAAAAAGGATAATCGGATTTCTTTTTACTCGAAGTCGTACTCATCTTTGTACCTCTCTTTGAAAACTTCAAAGACATTTTCGATTAACTCGTCATCGTCAATACCGGCGTAAGTTTCGGTTTCGTCGTCGAGACTCTCGATTTTTAATATCATAACTTCCGATTCGTCACTTTCTTCTTCCGAAAGAGGCAAAAGCACAACATACTCGTCGCCCTCAAAATCTACTACATCGAGAAACTCGAATTCTTCTTCGTTTCCGAGGTCGTCTTCAAGAGTAATTATGGTAGGCTCGTATTCTTCAAGCATATCTTTATTTTCAGGCATAGTCTTTCTCCTTTATATTTGATATACACAGCATACACCAAAAGAGAAAAAATAGCAAGAATAAATGCCAACGGGGTTACCGTTGGCATTTGTCTTATAAATTATCTTGCGATAACTATCGATTATTCGTTGATAGCGATAACTGCGCCTGAACCTACTGTTCTGCCGCCTTCACGGATAGCAAAACGAAGACCGACTTCGATAGCGATAGGAGTGATAAGTTCAACATCCATTTCTACGTTATCGCCGGGCATGCACATTTCAACGCCCTCGGGGAGAGAAATTGTGCCTGTAACGTCAGTTGTTCTGAAATAGAACTGGGGACGATAGTTGTTGAAGAAAGGAGTATGACGGCCACCCTCGTCCTTAGTCAATACGTAAACCTGACCACGGAATTTTGTGTGAGGATGAATTGTGCCGGGTTTTGCAAGAACCTGACCTCTTTCGATTTCAGTTCTCTGAACACCACGGAGAAGTACGCCAACGTTGTCGCCTGCTTCAGCATAGTCAAGAGTCTTTCAGAACATTTCAAGACCTGTAACAACAACTTTTCTCTTCTCTTCTGTAAGACCAACGATTTCAACTTCTTCAGAAGTCTTAATCTGACCTCTTTCAACTCTACCGGTAGCAACTGTACCACGGCCTGTGATTGTGAAAACGTCCTCAACAGGCATAAGGAAGGGCTGGTCAGCCTTTCTCTCAGGTGTGGGGATGAATTTGTCAACAGCGTCCATAAGTTCGTGGATGCAAGCATACTCGGGAGCGTTTGTGTCATTAGAAGCAGATGTAAGAGCAACATAAGCAGAACCCTTGATGATGGGTGTGTCGTCGCCCGGGAATTCGTACTCGTTTAAGAGGTCACGAATTTCCATCTCTACTAATTCAAGAAGTTCGGGGTCGTCAACTTGGTCAGTTTTGTTCATGAAAACAACGATATAAGGAACGCCAACCTGACGAGAAAGCAAGATGTGCTCTCTTGTCTGAGGCATAGGACCGTCAGCAGCAGATACAACGAGGATAGCACCGTCCATCTGAGCAGCAACGGTGATCAAGTTCTTAACATAGTCAGCATGTCCGGGGCAGTCAACGTGAGCATAGTGACGATTAGCTGTCTCATACTCAACGTGAGCGGTGTTGATTGTGATACCACGTTCTCTTTCTTCGGGAGCCTTATCGATGTTTGCATAATCAACGAAGTCAGCAGCGCCGCCGAAGTTAAGAACCTTTGTGATAGCAGCAGTAAGTGTAGTTTTGCCGTGGTCAACGTGACCGATTGTACCAATGTTTACATGGGGTTTGTTTCTTTCAAACTTTTCTCTTGCCATGGGAAAATTTCCTCCTTTTATTTGTAAATAAATTTTACTTTAATGAGCCTATTTTAACAATTCTTTATAGAAATTGCAATAGATAAATTAAATTTTGCCGAAAATCAATCTTTGTCAGCACGACCTGACATGATTTCTTCGCCGACATTCTTCGGAACTTCTGCGTGATGAGAAGGTTCCATTACATATTGACCTCTGCCCTGTGTTTTACTTCTCAGGTCGGTAGCATAACCGAACATATTTGAAAGCGGAACATTCGCCGTAATACGAGCTGTGCCGTTTTCGATTTCCTGTCCTGTTACTGCGCCGCGGCGTGAGTTGAAGTCACCGAAAACGGTGCCTGCGTACTCGTCGGGAACAACAACCGATACTTTCATAATCGGCTCAAGCAAAACGGGGTCTGCTTTCTTCATTGCTTCCTTGAATGCCATTGAACCTGCAATCTTAAACGCCATTTCAGAGGAGTCAACCTCGTGGTATGAACCGTCATATACTTCACACTTGACATCAACTACGGGATAGCCTGCAAGTACACCTGAGAGCATAGCGCCCTTGATACCTGCGTCAACTGCGGGGATATATTCTTTCGGGATAGCACCGCCGACAACGGAATTGACAAATTCATATCCCTTTGTGGGATTGGGCTCAATTCTCATCTTAACATGACCGTACTGTCCTTTACCACCTGACTGGCGAGCATATTTCTGGTCAACATCTGCATTTCTGCGGATAGTTTCCTTATATGCAACCTGAGGTTTACCGATATTTGCTTCGACCTTGAATTCACGAAGAAGTCTGTCTACGATAATTTCAAGGTGAAGTTCACCCATACCTGCGATAATAGTCTGTCCTGTTTCTTCGTCGGTATAAGCCTTGAAAGTCGGGTCTTCTTCTGCAAGTTTTGCAAGAGCAATACCCATCTTTTCCTGACCTGCTTTGGTCTTCGGCTCGATAGCAACTTTGATAACGGGCTCGGGGAACTCCATACTCTCCAAAATAACCGGATGGCGTTCATCACAAAGAGTATCGCCTGTTGTGGTATTTTTCAAGCCGACTGCGGCAGCGATATCACCTGCGTAGCAAGTGTCGATATCTTTTCTGTCGTTAGCGTGCATCTGCAAAATACGACCGATACGCTCGTCTTTGTCTTTTGTTGAGTTATAAACTGAAGAACCCTTATCTACAGTACCGGAATATACTCTGAAGAAACAGAGTTTTCCGACATAGGGGTCAGTAGCAATTTTAAATGCAAGTGCGGAAAAAGGCTCTTCGTCTGATGCGTGTCTTTCAACCTCATCACCTGTTTTGACATCTTCGCCTTTGATAGCGGGGATATCGGTAGGAGCGGGCATATAATCAACAATAGCATCAAGAAGTTTCTGAACACCTTTGTTACGATAAGAAGTACCGCAACAAACAGGTACCATTTCGTTAGCGATAGTAGCCTTACGGATAGCGGTTTTGATTTCCTCTATCGTTAATTCTTCGCCACCGAAATATTTTTCCATAAGCTCTTCGCTCGTTTCAGCAACGGACTCGATAAGAGCATCGTGGTATTCCTGTGCCTTTTCCATCATATCTTCGGGAATCGGAATTTCTTTTCTTTCTTCGCCCTTTTCGCCGACATAAGTTTCTGCTGTCATCTCAACCAGGTCGATGATGCCTGAGAAACTGTCTTCAACGCCGATGGGCAACTGAATCGGAACGGCATTACATTTGAGCCTGTCCTTCATCATTTGAAGAACGTGGTAAAAATCCGCACCCATAATATCCATCTTATTGACATAAACCATACGGGGAACTTTGTAGTTATCAGCCTGGCGCCATACGGTTTCGGACTGAGGCTCTACACCGCCCTTTGCGCACAAAACGGTAACAGAACCGTCAAGTACACGCAACGAACGCTCAACTTCAACAGTGAAGTCAACGTGTCCCGGTGTGTCAATAATGTTTATTCTGTGGTCATTCCAAAAACAGGTAGTAGCAGCAGAAGTGATAGTGATACCACGTTCTTTTTCCTGCTCCATCCAGTCCATAGTTGCGGAACCGTCATGAGTTTCGCCTATTTTGTGGCTGATACCTGTATAATAAAGTATTCGTTCTGTTGTAGTCGTTTTACCGGCATCGATATGAGCCATAATGCCGATATTACGAGTCATTTCAAGTGATACTTGCCTTGGCATAGTATAACCTCCTTAGTCCTTGCGATAGAGTCTTACCAACTATAGTGTGCGAAAGCCTTGTTAGCCTCAGCCATCTTGTGTGTATCTTCGCGTTTCTTGAACGCTCCGCCAGCACCGTTGACTGCATCAAGAATTTCGCCGGCAAGTCTTTCTTTCATTGTTCTCTCGCTTCTTGCTCTTGAATAAGTGGTAATCCAACGAAGACCGAGAGTCTGCTTTCTTGCATCTCTGACCTTAATCGGTACCTGATAGGTAGCACCGCCGACACGGCGAGCTTTTACTTCGAGTTCGGGCATTACGTTATCCATAGCCTGCTCGAAAACCTCAAGAGCGTCTTTACCTGTCTTATCGGCAATAATATCGAAAGCACCGTAAACGATTTTCTGGGCAACGCCCTTCTTTCCGTCTAACATGATGTTGTTGATAAGACGAGTAACGAGTTTAGAATTATAAACCGGATCCGGCAAAACGTCACGTTTTGCGATTTGACCTCTTCTTGGCATCTTTACTTCCCTCCTTCACAATAATGAGAAATCTTAGGTACTCGAAAGTGACAAACTCCCGTAATGCCACAGAGGATATATATACTCTGTAACAATACAGAAAAGTAACTAAATTACTTTAGAGCTGTCAATTCCTTATTTACCTGCCTTTTTCGGACGCTTTGCGCCGTACTTGCTTCTGGCCTGTCTGCGGTCAGTAACACCCTGTGTATCGAGTGTACCACGAATAATATGGTAACGAACACCAGGTAAGTCCTTTACACGTCCGCCACGAATAAGAACAACGGAGTGCTCTTGAAGGTTGTGACCTACGCCGGGGATATACGAGCTGACTTCAATACCGTTTGAAAGACGAACTCTGGCAATCTTACGAAGAGCCGAGTTAGGTTTTTTCGGTGTCGCAGTCTTAACAGCCGTACAAACGCCGCGCTTCTGGGGAGAAGTCTGGTCAATAGGTCTGTTCTTCTGTGAGTTCCATCCTTTGAGCAAAGCAGGAGCCTTGTATTTCTTTTCCTGAACCTGTCTGCCCTTGCGAACTAACTGGTTAAAGGTTGGCAATATTTTTTCCTCCTTTCCGAAAAAATAAAAATAAGAAATTGAAAGCAGAAACGCTTTCTGTATGCAATCGGTAAATTTTACCGAAAACATGCTAAAAGATATGTTGTGATAAATGCACTAAAAATTCAGATTAAATCTGAACTTTTTTCGCAATTTACCCATAAAGAAACGGCATAAAACCGCATTCTTCCACAATTGCCTATATTATCATAACAAAGCCCTCTTGTCAATAAAAATTTAACAAAACAGCATACAATTTACAGTTTTCTTCGTATAAAGTATTACAGATGTATGAATAATCATTAAACATCTGTAAAAAATGTTGCAAAATTGCCGTTATAATGATAACATATCATCGAATACTTGTATCAGTATGTACTTTTTTGAAAAGTTATGCAAAAATCCAAAGCAGGAGGTTTGAACATGGTAAGGAAAAAGGGTTCAACCTTAGTCGAACTGTGTATCGTTATGGCAGTTCTCACTATCGTTATAACAATGACGGTTACCTTTCTTGCTCTCATGAGCAACCGTGTCGGAAATGCAAGGGCGAGTGACGATGTTCTTCGTGATTTGTCCAATGTTGAAATGTGCTTAAAGCATGTCGTATCAAGTTACGACAACACCGACTATCGTCTTGAAGTCGGTGCATCAAAACAAACGCTTTATGTTTTCGACACAAAGACGGATGAGCGAGTTACCGTTATGTACCTAAACGATGCACGCGACACTCTTATTGTTGAAGGTATAATGCAATTTGATATTAAGAAAGTCAAGGGACTTCGATTTTCGATAGCACAATCGTTTTCAAAGCGTTCTTTGGTACAATGTACCACTACATACGAAATGCCCAACCCCGATGACGGAGAAAACACAATATTATTTGCATTTGCAACCCACGCACAGGGTGCATCATTGAGAAGAAAGTGAGGTGCTGTAAATGATAAGCAAACAAGAACTTAAAAACAAAATACGCAGAATCAAAAAGCGCGGTGTTACTATCGTTGAAACCGTAGTTGCTTTGTCAATTATCAGTATCGTTACGGCATCCGCTATCACCATTTCGGGATTTTTCCGCACTTTCTATGAGGATAATTCGAGTAGATATTTTGCCCGAATTGTTGCTGACAACGGACTTTCGGCTTTCCAATACGCCGAAGATTCAGAAGAATTTTTGGAAGCACTCGGACTTGCAAACGGTATTGACATCTCGGATGTCGATGTTGAAAGTATGGGTGACGAAGTCGGCTACTACGATGCAAGCCACTATGGTTTTGACTGCATATTATACAACAAAGATGACGATACCGCCGACCTTATGGCAGAGGGAGGCAACAAACTATTAACCCTCGAACATGTTAAAAAATCAAATATGATTCCGTGGCTTGAAGAAAGCGGATATGAGCAGACGGAAACTCTCACATACACATACAGCCGTCCTATATCGAGAAACACACAGGTCGGTACTCCTGATACAACAGACGGTACTCTTACAGTTGTAACAACAGGCAAAACTGCCACAGTTGTTATAAAAGACGGTGTGTTCGGAGAAATCGTCTATGTTGACGGAAAATTCTATTCCGCCGCAGATAAAAAACAAGTGCAAATTCAAATGAGGAGAGAATCGTATCTCATTATTTTTTCAAAGTACTATTGGGAATGGAAGCCGGTAAGCGATAAGGCAACTATGCCCTCAAATATAGAAAACACCTATGAAAACAAAGAAAAGTTTATTGACGACACCTTCGAAAAATTTGAAGATGAAATCAACAAAGATACAGGTCTTACTCCCAGTAAGGTAAAAGGTCCTACATCCACAGGTGAAAAGTACAACTGCTCGTCATACCTTGCTACTATCGAAGCAGATTATGACAACAAATCTTTTTCTGCATACAACACTGACGACATTGATGAACGCAAAGAAGTTTTCCAGTGCAAATATGACGAAGAATCTGACTTTGAAGATACCTTGAACGGTCTTAATGAAAACTCGAAGAAACTGCAAGACTGCGCCGGAAACACCTACACCTACCTTGTCGGTGACAGCACAATTTCTTCTATGGATATTGACAACAAAAACAAAAAAATATCCTTTAACGGTAAGAGTTACACTTTAAGCGATAATGCAGAATACGAAAACCTGATGAAAGAAGTCAGTGCTAACATCAGCACAATGGAATTTACCTACAAAACAGGTACTTTCTCAACATCTTCTTATGATGTCACCGCAGACTATTCAACAAGGCAGATTACCTATACCTCAGGTTCATCATACAGAAAGACAACATACTACTGGACTCCGGAAGTAAGAACAAAAGACAGATACGGCAGAGAAACAGTTACCCCCGCAGGATTTAAGACAACCAAAAAAACTATGACCGCTACCGAATTTCAAACAGCAATAGAAGATTTTTCAAACGGCAAAGCCAGTGGTGTTACAGGGCCTAACACAACAACCTGTGATTTCGGTTACAGCGGACTGAAAGCAAGAACAATCACAACCGCATCATATGCACAAAACGAAGACGGTAAATATGAAATCTCAACTGTCTTTTCTGTTGGCAATCTCCTCTCTGTTGTTACCGACAAAAAGACATACGACAACTACGACAGTTTTCATTCGGCACAGGTTGCTTTGAACAAAGACAACAGCAAATATGAAACCGAACACAAAACTTTTGCTTTTGAAGCAATCAGAAAACTCAACAGAGTTAAAGTTACCGAAAAGGACAAGAGAATTGCTTTTCTTGATGCTTACGGTGACATAATGTACTATATCGACTACGAAAGTGACGAAGAATTTGCCACCGACAAGCAACAGTTTGCAAACACAAAATATAACGGCAAAAACTACTACAGCGAATGTTATCTTATGGAAATAGACGATGTAGAGCGAGAAGTTATCACAGAAAAATCAGGTTCTACAAACTGGTACATTAAGTACACAGACAATGACGATGTCACTTACTACTATTACTACCAAAAGAAAAGTTCTTGGAGTTCAACATACGATTACGGTTGGTCAACAACTGAAAAAAGTATCACAAACACGAACTTCAACTCTGCTCTGGAAAAACTCAAAGAAACCTATCCGAATTACGCTATAGGTTATAAACCGATAAATCCCTGTCTGCTCCAACTCGAAGCGGTAAAAGAAGCATCCGACGGCGGTGGTTTCAAAGCATTCATTAACTTCTACGACACCTCGATAAATCCAAACGCCGAAGATGAAGATGATGAAATCGGCTTCAAAATTTTCTCAAAGAGATATACAAGAAGTGCCGATTATGAAGAAGCGAAAAAAGGCTTCGACATCAAAAGAATAAGTATCAACAAATACACCTGTTCAGTTGACGGCTATACGGTAAATATTACCGTTTGGTTTGATGACAGAAAATTCGAATCAACCATATTGGACGAAGAAGGCAAAGAAATCTACAAAATGAATTATGCAAAGGGATAAGGAGGGCGTATATGACAGTTACTCAAACAGTTAAAAATAAGCGCGGTGCTGCACTTGAATCGGCAATCGGCTTTATGCTCGTCATCTTTGCCCTTTGTGCTATGCTCGTCAGCGTTGCTGTCGGTGCATATAAACGAAACGACCGACTTATCAACGATACAAACGACAGTTTCGTTCTCGACCAGATCGGTGAGCATTTTCTGCGTGCTATGGAACAAAATTCAACCGTAGATTTTACAAAGAGTATTATAAGCCAAGACACCGATGTACGAAAAGGCTGGTTCAAGTACAAAATTGACGACAGTGATTCTTCCACTATGTATGCCATAAATATGAGCGGAATAAGCGAAATCAAAACGGGCGAAACATATACGATGCGTGTTGCCCTTTGGGACGATATCACCGAAGACGGCGAACTTGCAGACCCCTCTGATTTGCTTCTCATTGTATCGGCAAAGAAGACCGACAAGGGATACGAAGTTCTCAACTGGTCGAACAGAGAAATCCAGTATGGCGAAGAAAAAGATGAACCCCCTGCAAGAAATACAAGTTTCCTTGATTGGATACTCGGTATTTTGAAGAAAATCTTTGACGGAATAAAAAATACTTTTGAAGTAATCGGTAGAATAATAACATTGATTTTCTCTTGATTTTTCTATGTTTTCCCACTTTTTTAGGTAAAAATTTCAGTTACGCGTATTTTTTGTCGATTTTTGTGTTAAAATCTATTAAATTTTAGTTATAAATCTTGACAGGAAAAATATGTTGTGCTAAAATTTTTATATGGTTAATTTCTGACCAATTACAAAAAATACATTATGAAAGGAAACAAGTGTAATGAAAAGAAACAAAAAAGGTTTTACAATCGTTGAACTCGTCATCGTAATTGCAGTTATCGCAATTTTGGCAGCAGTTCTCATCCCCACATTTAGCAGTGTCATCGACAACGCTAATAAGTCATCTGCCCTCCAGGAAGGCAAAGCAGCATTGGATGTTGTAGCTATGATGGAGACACAGAAGGGCGAAACAATGAACGGCAGCATTTGGTACTTTGTAAATACTGACAAAGCTAATGCTTCTAAAGACGGTTATGTATGTGCTTATGATGCATCTGAAGCAGAACCGTTCACAGTTGTTAAGTACTCTACTGTATCAAGTAAGTTGACTGACAAGAAGTATGACAGCTCAACAAATGCCGACCTCGGTAAAGTTGAAGTTTACAAGGCTGCAAAATAATTGATTACCGAAACCTAATTTAAAATCTTTAGGGCACTCTGTCACCTGTTATGGGTGTCAAAGTGCCCTTTTGATATAGGTCTTTAGAGTTAGGAGTTAGAAGTTAGGAGTGAGGAGTTTCGGTTTGTTGATTTTTGATAGGTAAACATAAACAAAAAAATACAAATCGTAAATCGCTTGCGATTTTCCCTAAAAACTAAAAACTAAAAACTAAACACTAAATACTAATTATACTTTCATAATGTAAAACTCTCGGAGGAATGAATAATGTTCAAACAACAGCAAAGTGCTTCCGCATCGCTGAATTCCAAATACAAATCACAGATAACAATAGCAATAGACCCCGTTATCTCGGTTGTGCATTTCTACAAAATCGACAACGCTGACAAAAGCACGATTAAATGCACCGACAAAAACTTCAAGGCTCGCCCGTTTTCGGATGCTTTTATCGAAGAATTTACCGAGATAGTCAAAAACTACGCACAGGGAAATCCGTCGGTAGGCGACGCGGGTATTACCCTTGTTCTTCCCGACAGGGCGGTTGCTATGGACGCTATCTCTGTTCCCACAATGAAGAAAAGAAAAAGCACCGAGGCTATCGACACCGCTATCTCCGGTCTATACCGTAACCTCGACAAACTCCAGATGAACAAGTACCTTGCTCTTTCAAACAAGCAACTGACTACTTTTTCGCTTTCTTCTATAAACACAGACCTTATCACAGCAATCAAAGGCGCTTGTTCAATCGGCGGTATGTTCCCCCAGCACATCACTTTCCGTGCAAACACTACCGTTTTCGCTGCAGAGTATATTAACGCAAAACTAAGAAATGCCTCTTACCTGCTTTTGGATATCAAGAAAGATTCAACCTGTTACTCCTTTGTTGCAAAAGGCAGACTCACAGGCTTTTATGATATGCCCTACGGCTACAATATAATTAAAGACAACACAGTTGTTTCGGAAGATATGCTTATCGACCACTCTATCTCAGAACTTGTTGTACTCAACGCCAAAGAAAAGGCAAAAGCAAAACAACTTACTATGATGCGTGACACCGAGGAGCCGACTGACACGGAAGAAGGCTTTGAAGAAACCGAAGAAGACCTCGAAGACCCGACAAATATGAACCTCGGCGTTCAGGCAACCAACTACAAGAAACTTCCCAAAAAGCAACCGAGAAAACTTCCGAAATTTATGCTTCGTCCTACCCCCGAAACCAAAGAGGGCTTTGAATATGAAAACTTCCGCATTTTCATAAAATGGGCTTTGGACCTCATACAATCAAATGAAAAACTTACAATGCAGGGTATGCCCGAAATTATCTATGTAAATATGCCGGATAAATTCGAACACCTCATTGAAACTACCAATTTGGAAAAAGACGAAAACAAATTTGAATTTGCTATGCTTGACACAAAAGAAAAAGGCGTTATTCGAGGAAACCTCGAACTCTACGGCGGATTTTGTTCAATGTCAAGTGGCAGATACCATACTTTCTCATAATGGACGGTTATTATTACACAGTAGTTTGCATTCTTACGGCTTTGCTCGGACTTTGTGTCGGCTCGTTTCTAAATGTAGTCATTTACAGACTGCCAAATAATATGAGCCTTGCAAAACCCGCTTCCCACTGCCCGAAATGCAACAAGGAAATTAAATGGTACGATAACATCCCCGTTATCTCGTACATAATACTAGGCGGAAAATGTCGTAACTGCGGTGACAAAATCTCTCCCCGCTACATCTTTGTAGAACTCTCGAATATGCTTTTGTGGCTGGTATCTTTCTTCCTCTTTTTTGATTTGTCATCCGTTTACTCGATTATCTACTTTGCAACAGCGTGTATCGCGTGTTCTGTATGTATTATCATCTTCTTCATCGACCTTGAACATATGATAATCTTCGACAGATTCCAGATTATTCTCCTCGTGCTTGCCGTTGTTGCAACATTTACAGACGGCGACAGTTACCTTACCCACGGTATCGGTTTTGTCGCAGGATTTGCAGTATTCTTTGTTGTTTCGTTTTTTGTCGGCAAAGCAACTAAAAAAGATTCTTTGGGCGGAGGGGATATCAAATTTGCCGCTGTTGCGGGTTTATTCCTCGGCTGGAAAAGATTTATCCTTATGATGCTTGTTGCATCCATTTCCGCTTCTATCGTTTTGATGATACAAAGAAACAAAAACGGCGACGAAAAAGGCAAGGAATATCCTTTCGCACCGTTTCTTACCGTAGCATTTGTTCTTACTATGTTTTTCGGTATGCCTATTATCAGTTGGTACTCGGGCATTTTGCTCGGATAAAATAAAACAGAAACTCTCTTTAAAGGGGCATTTAGAATGAAAAAATACAAATATGATGCCATAAACATTAACAAGGAAAAATTCTCAGGCACTTTTATCGCAAAAGATGAGAAAGACCTTGCCGTACAACTTTCCAAACAAAACCTGTTTTTGGTCAGTTGCGCACCCTACAAAGACGGTACACCGTCTGCGTTCTTTACGCTTGGTACAGGTAAGGTAAAACTTTCCGAACTGACGACATTCTGCCGACAGTTTGCGGTTATGATTACCTCGGGACTTTCGGTCCTTAACTGTCTTGAATGTTTGAAAGACCAGAAATTTTCGAAGTACTTTATCAGCATACTCAATGTCATCTACGAAGATGTAAAGAGCGGTATCGTACTTTCCGAAGCTATCGACAAACACAAGTCGGTCTTCCCCGAATTTTTCCGCAGTATGATTCATGTCGGTGAAGCAAGCGGAAAACTTGACGAAGTTTTCAATGCGCTTGCCGATTACTACGAAAACGATGCCGCAGTTAAAAGAAAAGTAAAAAGTGCTATGTCCTACCCGATGATGCTCGGCGGTATGACGGTTGTCATCGTTATACTGATGCTCGCATTCATCGTACCGAGATTTAAAGACACTTTGTCAGACCTTAATGTTGAGCCAAACGGCTTTACAAAATTTATCTACGGACTCTCGGATTTTGTTACTACAAACTGGCTCTACTTACTCGCAGGCATAATCGTTGTAGTTCTTATCTTCATACTCATCGGAAAGACAAAAGCGGGCGCTCTTTTCTACGACAAAATGATGTTGAAAATCCCGCTTGTCAAGAAAGTTCAGATAGCGACTATGACCTCTCGTTTTGCAAAGTCTTTTGCGCTTATGCTCAACAGCGGTATGGATGTTGCCGCAGCACTTGACGCTGTTTCCATCGTTATCAGCAACAAAGATGCAAGAGCAAGATTTGTTAAGGCAGTCGAAGAAGTAAAACACGGTGCAAAAATCGCAACTTCTTTTGAAAAATATCATCTCTTCCCGCAGATTATGATTCAGATGATTGCTGTCGGTGAGAGAACTGCTCAACTTGAAAATGTTATGCAAAGAACCTGTTCTTTCTTTGAGGGCCAAGTTGAAGAAACCCTTGATTCCGTTACAGCAAAAATTCAACCCGTTATGCTCGTTATTATGGGTGTAGTTATCGGCGGAATGTTCATCGCGGTTTACTCACCGATGATTTCAATTATGACATCAATTTGAGGTATTTATTATGGATATAAATCGAGAACTGTTACAATTTTATGTTTACAAAAAAGTCTTGAAAAGAAGAGATGCAGACGATGTACTTATCGAAGCAAACCGTCTGAAAACTTCTGTTCGTGACTACCTTCTCAAAAAAGAACTTACCACAGGAACAAGTGAACTCGAAGTTCTCGGTGAATTCTGGTGTCTGCCTTATATCGAAGTTGATATGCTCGATATTGACGACCAGTTGTTCAACGACCTTTCTTTCGAGTTTATGAAGAAAAATAAAATCATTCCTTTCGCAATAGACAAAAGCGGTACACTGCTCCTTGCTGTCGGTAAACCGCTTGACTGTAACGCTATGTCGGCTATTTCCACCTGTTTTTACGGTGATGTTGACTATGTACTTACTCCGCCTGTACAGATTGACCGTTATATCGACTCTATCGCGGCGGTTATCTCTACTTCAAAAGCGTTGCAAGACCTAAACTCCGAAAAGGATGAGGAAATTTTCTCCGCTGCAGAAGACGCCGATGTTGTCTTCAAGAGCGACGATGTTATCAACAACACTTCTGTACGACTTGTTGACTCTATCATCAAAGAAGCTATTCCCTACCGCGCGAGTGATATACATATTGAGCCTTATGACAAAAAGGTTCGAGTAAGATACCGTATTGACGGTGACTTGCAGGAACGCGCTATGTTCCCGATTGAATCTTACCCCGCTATCTGCGCCAGACTTAAAATTATGTCGGGTATGAATATCGCAGAACACAGAGTACCGCAGGACGGTCGTATCAATATGCTTATCGGCGGTAAAGAATACGACTTCCGTGTATCTTCCCTGCCGACTGTCAGCGGTGAGAAAATCGTTATCCGAATTCTTGACAAAACTTCTTTCCACTTTACTCGTGAAGACCTCGGATTTACCCCGGAAGAAAATGTCGTTATCGACAAAATGCTTGCTATGCCCCACGGTATTATCCTGCTTACAGGTCCTACGGGTTGCGGTAAATCCACAACACTTTACTCATTCTTGAAAGAAATCAACAATCCAACCGTAAATATCGTTACGGTTGAAGACCCTGTCGAATATACTATGCTCGGTGTTAACCAAACGCAGGTAAACGCAAGGGCTTCTATGACCTTTGCCGCTGCGCTTCGTTCTATCTTGCGTCAGGACCCGAACGTTATCATGATTGGTGAGATTCGTGACGAAGAAACCGCCGAAATCGCAGTTCGTGCCGCTATCACCGGTCACTTGGTTTTCTCCACATTGCATACCAACGATGCCCCCGGTGCTATCACCCGTCTTGAAGATATGGGCATTCATGACTATCTTGTATCCGACGCTCTTACAGGCGTTATCGCACAAAGACTTGTAAAAAGACTTTGTCCCGCCTGCAAAAAGAGAGGTAAAACAAACGCAAAAGAAATGGAAGCACTCGGTATCTCCGAGCCTATCACCATTTCAAGACCGCAGGGCTGTCAGTTCTGTAACAACACAGGCTACAAAGGCCGTATCGCCGTTCACGAAATTATGCATATGACCGACGAAATGAGAGACGCGGTTACCTCGCAAACCACACTAAACGAGTTGAGAAAAATCGCCTCGGACAACGGTATGGTTTCGCTGTTTGATTCGTGTAAGAGCCTTGTATTCAAGGGAATTACAAGTATTCAGGAACTTATGACACTCAATATGGAATAATCTTTTTTTACATACTCTGATACTATTTTTAAAGTGAGGATATTTTATGGCTTTACAACATTTTTACTCCCGTGTGCCGGCAAAAATGAGCCTTTACAATAAAACAGACGGTTATGATACTTTCGCACATTCTGAGGGTTTAGAACGAGAAGTAATCGAAAAAGACATTGCGGTTATTTATGAAAACAAACCGACTCAGGCAAACGCCGTTCTTATTCGTGACGGCAAACTGCCTCCTGTATACTGCCAATATACGACAAACGACGGCACTTTGATACAAAGTTGTGTATCATATCTGCCGAATGACTACACAGGCGAAAGACACGCCTATTTAGTTCATTCGCTTGTGTTAGGCGATGAAGAGAAAAAGCAAATTGCCGAAAGTCCTGATAACCTTTCTCTCAACAAGGATATGTTCAAGCACACAATAGATGAGTTTGACCTTACTTCTTTTGACTCAAAGCCCATCACCGACTACGAGGAAATTGAGTACAAGCCCATATCCGACAAGAGTGCTATAAAACTTACCGAAAAATATGACCAGGGTATGCTCAAAAGACTTATCTATGCTCTTATTAACGTTTCCTGCGGTAAGTTAAAATCTGTCTTTATTACCCTGCCCGACCCGCTCGATACTTTCTCGGAAAGTTCGCTCGAATTTATCAACGCCATCCTGCGTATTTTCCCCTATCATATAAGAAAAACTTTGCCTTTTGTCACCTATGTAGGCGACGCAACAAAGTTTAATTCATTCAAGGTTAAATGCCTCCCGCCTGAAATTCAGGCGCCCGTTACAACAAAGGGAGTTACCCTGCGTTTCAAGACAAAAGAGGCTATCGGCATCAGCGACGAAAGCGTTGCCGTCAGCAAAGTTTTGGTTGACTTTTTCTACGGCCTTATCAACAATGACGCAGTTCGCAGAGAGTTTCTTGCATTCTGCGACCACGCGGTCAAGGCTAACCCCACACTCGAAACACCGAAGCCGAAAAACATAACAGACCTTGTATTCCTTTTCAGAGTCTGCAGCGGCCTTTTTGACGAAAAAGCAGTTCTCCCCGGCGATACAACTCTTTACGAATTTGTTGCGACATACGACAAATACCGCACGGCTATGACAGACGATTACAGAGCCGAAGCGTTGAAATGCCTGTGGCGTTATCCTAAGTCGAAAACCGCCATTCCGAAAAACGTTTTCTCAAAACTCGTAAAGATTTACAAAACCGAGACGAAAGCCTCTAAGCGTACAATAATGAATGTTGTCCTCGACCTTATCCACACCGACGCGATGAGAGACAAGATTTTCACATTCATCAGCAACAACTATGACGACGAAGATGCCGATATGAAGGTATCTATTATGAATAACCTTTGCCGTGTTTACTACGGCGGATTCTTGCAGCCTCAACTCATTGAGTTCTTTGATGCTCACTTTGAAAATGAGCCCGAAGAAATCTGTGACCTGATTGTTGAGAAACTTCTTCTTACCATCCGCACACAGAACATTCAAAACAGCATTATCGAGTTTATGAATAAGCATTATTCAAAACTTTCGAAACTGCAAAAAGAAAGATTTTACTCTACTTTCTACGATATGCTCCCCGAGTGCGACAACCTCTCTCTTGTTATGGCACAATCTGTCAACGAGCATATTGTTGACGAGAGTGACAGTTTCAAAACTGAGGTAGCCGAAAAAATCTGTGCTTTGGTTGAAAAAGACCAAAAACGCAAAGAGCCGAAACTTCTCTTACTCCTTGTCAACACAAGCGGTTTTTGTACAGATGTTGTTATTAAACAAGTCTTCACCGAATGGAGCGGCAGAAAAGTTTTCACCTCTTTTGTCCATGCTTTGTTCGAAGCACCGACAGACAAGTGTGTTGATAATATCATTTCTGTTTGGAAAACCGCACCCGATATGGACGCTGAAACTTCCAAAAAGTTTATAGACGACTGCAAAGCGTGGTTTGACAATGACGAAAACAAAATGGGACTTTTCGACCTTATCACTTTTGAAGAACGCTTAAACTGTGAACTCACTGATAAAAAAGCAAAAGCTTTTGCACAGGAGCTGACAGACTCTTGCATACATAAGGCAATACTGAAAGTTATCCCCGAAGCATTCAGCATAAAGAAAAACGAAAACGGTATTCAGGTTATCAAAGAATATGCAAGCAAAAATGATTATCTCAAAAATGCGGAAGAATTCGAACCTGTAAAAAAATTCGACGATATTCTCAAAGCAATTGATAATCACAACGCAAAAGAATTTATTGAAAAAGCACTTTCATATTCGGGAAAAGCGCTGAAAAAAGGCGTTGCCGATAACTTGCAACTTTACATTACAAATAACGAAAAATTCAAGGCTGCCGACTTTGCCGATATGAAAATGCTCGCTTTGTCGCTTATTAAATACTTGCAGACGGGCAAAGGCGAAATCGTCGATATATACGACAAATGCCTTGACGCTGTTCTCTCCGATATCGCTGAAAACGGCAACGCAAAAGAAGAAGAGAAAAAGTTCTTCTCAACCTTTGTCAACATCTCTCAAATTCTCTTTGAATCGGATACTCACTCTGCTTTCTTTGAAGACTCAAGTGATGTAAAAAGTGTTGTTTCCGCCTTCGTTTCAAAATACGAAAAAGACGGCAAGAAATACGCAAAAGAACTTATTTCAAAACTTTCTAACAGCGAATTTTCTGCATATCTTTCTACTGCATGTGATGTAGCCGGCGGTAAAAAAGGCGGCGGACTGTTCTCAAAACTTTTCGGCAAAAAATAAACCTATAACTTAACTCTTAATACTTAAAACTATTTTTACTACCCTACCGACAATCCTAACGGATTGCCACCTCCCCTGACAAGGGGAGACTAATAGGTTATAATTTATTTTTTCTAAACACTTAAAACTAAAAGGCTGTGACGATTTCGTCACAGCCTTTTATAATGGTCACAGCCTTTTTTATAATGTTTAGATATCCATATCAATCGGGGGTTGAGGCGGCATGGGAATGTAGTTTTCCTCAAGCTCAATGTTGTTGTATCTCGGCATACCTGTACCTGCAGGAACAAGTTTACCGATAAGAACATTTTCTTTGAGTCCGAGAAGCGGGTCAACCTTGCCTTTGATAGCGGCATCGGTAAGAACTCTTGTGGTCTCCTGGAATGATGCGGCAGACAGGAAGCTGTCTGTTGCGAGAGAAGCCTTTGTGATACCCAAAAGCAACTGTGTCCAAGTGGCCTCAGTCAAGCCCTCTTCACCGTTTGCGATGCGCTCGCGAATCTGCTTGTTAGCATAAAGAACATCGTTGCGGTTGTACATCTGACCGGGCATAAATTCGGTTGAACCGGGATCGTCAACTCTGACTTTCTTGAGCATCTGACGAACGATAACTTCAATATGCTTGTCGTTGATATCAACACCCTGTAAGCGGTAGGTACTCTGTACCTCACTGATAAGATAATCCTGTACTGCGTTTGGTCCGAGAATATCAAGAATGTCGTGCGGATTGATAGCACCGTCGGTGATTTTATCACCCTTCTTAATCTGCTGTCCTTCTTCGACTGCAACTCTGAAGCCGAACGGAATGAGATAGGATTTCTCTTCGGATGTTTCTTCGTTATATACAACTGCGTGACGGCTGTTTTTGATTTCTTCAAATCTGACTGTACCGTCAATTTCACTGATAATAGCAAGGCTCTTCGGCTTACGGGATTCAAAGAGTTCCTCAACACGGGGAAGACCCTGTGTGATATCTTCGGCAGATGCAACACCGCCGGTGTGGAACGTTCTCATAGTAAGCTGTGTACCCGGCTCACCGATAGACTGTGCGGCGATAATACCGACAGCCTCACCGACTGTAACAGGCTGGCCGTTAGCAAGGTTAGCACCGTAGCACTTCTTACAAACGCCCTGTTTTGCATGACAGCCGAGGATTGAACGAATTTCAATACGCTCAACACCGCTGTTGCAGATAATATCTGCTTCATTGTCGCCGATAAGAGTATCTTTAGATACAAGCACATTACCGTTTTCGTCACAGAAATCATGAACAAGATATCTGCCGATAAGACGCTCGTGCATACCTTCGATAACTTCTTTGTTTGCTACGATGTCAAATACTTCGAGTCCTTCGGTTGAATGGCAATCATCCTCACGAATGATAACATCCTGAGATACGTCAACAAGACGACGGGTAAGATAACCCGAGTCAGCTGTTCTAAGCGCTGTATCGGCAAGACCTTTACGAGCACCACGGGATGAAATAAAGTATTCGAGAATGTTAAGACCTTCACGATAATTAGCACGAATCGGAATTTCGATTGTCTTACCGGAAGTGTTGGCGATAAGTCCACGCATACCTGCGAGCTGACGAATCTGGCTCATACTACCACGGGCACCGGAGTCAGCCATCATATAAATCGGGTTATATCTGTCGAGGTTATCCTGCAACTTGTCGGTAACATCGTCTGTTGCCTTTTCCCAGATGTGGAGAACTTCTTCATAACGCTCTTCATCAGAACGCAAACCCATCATATATTCATCGCGGATAGCATCGACATCAGCCTCTGCCTTTGCAATAATTTCTTTCTTTTCAGGCGGAATTTTTGCATCGCAGACCGCTACGGTAATAGCACCGCGGGTAGAATATTTGTAACCCTGAGCTTTGATTTCATCAAGTACAACGGCAGTGATTTCTGTGCCGTGAACCTTGATACAAGCATCAATAATCTTTCCGAGTTGTTTCTTTCCGACAAGGAAGTCAACTTCAAAACGGTAGAGATTTTCTTCTTTTGTTCTGTCAACAAAACCAAGGTCCTGAGGAATCGGACGGTTAAATATAATCTTACCTACCGTTGTTTCGATAATACCTCTCTTGATTTCGCCGTCTATTTCAAGTTCACGGCGAACCTTGATTTTTGAATGGAGTGTGACTACACCTGTCTGGTAAGCCATAAGGGCTTCGTCAATATCTTTGAATACTTTGCCTTCGCCGATTTCGCCCTCTTTGTCAAGAGTAAGGTAATAAGAACCCAAAATCATATCCTGAGTAGGAACAACAACAGGACGACCGTCGGACGGTTTCAAGAGGTTTCCTGCGGCAAGCATCAAGAATCTTGCTTCTGCCTGTGCTTCTGCCGAAAGCGGTACGTGAACAGCCATCTGGTCGCCGTCAAAGTCGGCGTTGTACGCTGTACATACAAGGGGATGAAGTTTCAGCGCTCTGCCTTCTACGAGTACCGGCTCAAATGCCTGAATACCAAGGCGGTGGAGTGTAGGAGCACGGTTTAAAAGAACCGGATGTCCTTTGATAACAACTTCAAGTGCATCCCAAACTTCGGGTTTAGCACGCTCAACCGCTTTTCTTGCGGCTTTGATATTCTGAACAGCCTTTGTTTCAACAAGGCGTTTCATAACGAAAGGTTTGAAAAGTTCAAGTGCCATTTCCTTAGGAAGACCGCACTGATACATTTTCAGTTCAGGACCTACGACGATAACCGAACGTCCGGAATAGTCAACACGCTTACCGAGAAGGTTCTGACGGAAACGTCCCTGCTTACCTTTAAGCATATCGGACAAAGACTTCAAAGCACGGTTTGACGGACCTGTAACAGGTCTGCCGCGTCTGCCGTTGTCGATAAGAGCATCTACTGCTTCTTGGAGCATTCTCTTTTCATTACGGATAATGATGTCGGGAGCTTCAAGTTCAAGAAGTCTTTTGAGTCGGTTGTTACGGTTGATAACTCTGCGGTACAAGTCGTTCAAATCGGAAGTTGCAAAACGACCGCCGTCTAACTGTACCATAGGTCTGATATCCGGAGGAATTACGGGAACAACATCGAGTATCATCCACTCGGGACGGTTGCCGGAAATTCTGAATGCCTCGACAACTTCGAGTCGTTTAGCCAGGCGTACTCTCTTTTGTCCTGTTGAGCCTTCCAATTCCTCTTTAAGCTGAGCAGAGAGTTCTTCAAGGTCGATTTCTTCGAGCAGTTCTTTGATTGCTTCTGCGCCCATTCCTGCTTTGAAGTCGTCCTCGTATTTTTCTCTCATATCTCTGTATTCCTGCTCTGTAAGGAACTGCATCTTTTCGAGTTCTCTTGCATCGCCGGGGTCTGTTACGATATAGCTTGCAAAGTAAAGTACCTTTTCAAGCATACGCGGAGAAATATCGAGCATAAGGGAAATTCTTGACGGAATACCCTTGAAATACCAGATGTGAGATACGGGAGCAGCGAGTTCGATATGTCCCATTCTCTCTCTTCTTACTTTTGCTCTTGTGACCTCAACTCCGCAACGGTCACAAATTTTGCCTTTAAATCTGATTCTCTTGTACTTTCCACAATGGCACTCCCAGTCCTTTGTCGGTCCGAAAATGCGTTCGCAGAAAAGTCCGTCACGCTCAGGTTTTAAAGTTCTGTAGTTAATAGTTTCGGGCTTTTTAACCTCGCCGTATGACCACTCACGAATTTGGTCGGGAGAAGCAAGACCGATTTTTATTGAATCAAAAACATTGTTATCCATCATCTTAAATCTCCTCCTTATTCTTCATCCGAGCCGAAGTCATCGTAACTGAGCATATCGTCCGAATCTTCGTATATCGAGTTTTCATCAAACATATTACCCTCTTCGCTGTCTTCATCGAGGATAAATCCATCCATAGATGTCATTACCTGGTCTTCGTCGAGAGTTTCGTCATCATTTGCGGGTGCAACAGGAAGGTCATCGTCCTCTTCAAAATGCTGTTTGAGGTCAATTTCTTCGCCGTCATCATTGAGTACACGAACATCAAGAGAGAGCGACTGCAACTCTTTGATAAGTACCTTGAATGATTCCGGAATACCCGGTGTCGGGATATTCTGTCCTTTAACGATAGCCTCGTAAGTCTTGACTCTGCCGACAACATCATCGGATTTGACTGTCAGGATTTCCTGCAAGGTATAAGCGGCACCGTATGCTTCGAGTGCCCAAACTTCCATCTCACCGAAACGCTGACCGCCGAACTGTGCTTTACCGCCCAGAGGCTGTTGTGTAACAAGTGAGTAAGGACCGGTAGACCTTGCGTGAATCTTATCATCAACGAGGTGATGCAGTTTGAGGTAATACATATATCCGACGGTTACGGGGTTGTCGAAATATTCACCCGTTCTGCCGTCTTTGAGGTAAGTTTTACCTTCCATTGTAATGCCGTTCAGACGGAAGCATTCGCCAAAGTCGATACCGGTATTTTCTCTCATATCGGTATAGTCGTCTTTGTTCTTGATGTCTTCAAACAAAGTGAAGATATCCTGCTCGTGAGCACCGTCAAATACGGGAGTCATTATCTTCCATCCGAGTGCCTTTGCGGCATAACCCAAGTGGACTTCAAGTACCTGTCCGATATTCATACGGGAAGGTACGCCCAAGGGATTCAATACGATATCAAGCGGTGTACCGTCGGGGAGGAAAGGCATATCTTCAACAGGAAGTATTCTTGAAACAACGCCCTTGTTACCGTGACGGCCTGCCATCTTATCGCCGACAGAAATCTTACGCTTCTGTGCAAGATAGCAACGGACAACCTTGTTGACTCCGGGAGGTAATTCGTCGCGTGAATCTTCACGGGTAAAGACTTTTACATCAACTACGATACCCGATTCACCATGAGGAACACGAAGTGAGGTGTCTCTTACTTCTCTTGCCTTCTCGCCGAAAATAGCACGGAGCAAGCGTTCTTCTGCTGTGAGTTCGGTTTCGCCCTTAGGAGTTACTTTACCGACAAGGATATCACCTGCGTGTACTTCTGCACCGACATGAACGATACCGTTTTCATCGAGGTCTTTGAGCATATCCTCGCCGACATTCGGAATATCTCTTGTGATTTCCTCAGCGCCGAGTTTTGTATCTCTTGCCTCTGTTTCATATTCTTCTATATGGATAGATGTGTAAACATCATCACGAACAATTTTTTCACTGATAAGAACAGCGTCCTCGTAGTTATAACCTTCCCAGGTCATAAAGCCGATAAGAGCATTCTTACCGAGTGAGATTTCACCGCCTGATGTAGCAGGACCGTCAGCAAGGACTTCGCCTTTCTTGACTCTCTGGCCTCTTTCTACAATCGGGATTTGGTTTATACAAGTTCCCTGGTTGGAACGCAGGAATTTGATAACTTCAAAGTCTTTGACTTTACCTGAGTCATACTGAACGCGGATATGGTCTGCGTCTACGCTCATAACTGTACCGTCTTCTTCAGAGAGGATACATACGCCCGAGTCGGTACCTGCTTTGTATTCCATACCTGTTCCTACGATAGGCGACTCTGTTACCATAAGCGGAACAGCCTGTCGCTGCATGTTAGAACCCATCAACGCACGGTTTGCGTCATCGTTTTCAAGGAAGGGAATCATTGCAGTAGCAACAGAAACAACCATTCGCGGACTGACATCCATATAGTCAAATGCTTCGGGCTCAAGTTCTACGAACTCGTCTTTGTGTCTGCCGACTACCTTGGTATTCTTGAAACGACCGTTTTCGTCAAGAGGTTCGTTAGCCTGGGCGACATAGAATTCATCTTCCATATCGGCAGTCATATAGGTAACTTCTTTGGTAACTACGCCTGTTTTCTTGTCAATCTTTCTAAACGGAGCCTCAACAAAACCGTATTCGTTGATTTTTGCAAAAGTAGCAAGATAAGAGATAAGTCCGATGTTCGGTCCTTCTGGAGTTTCGATAGGACACATACGACCGTAGTGGGTGTAGTGAACGTCACGAACTTCGAATCCTGCACGGTCACGGGAAAGACCGCCGGGACCGAGGGCTGAAAGTCTTCTTTTATGTGTAAGTTCTGCAAGCGGGTTAGTCTGGTCCATAAACTGCGAAAGCGGTGAAGAACCGAAAAATTCTTTGATAGCCGCAGTTACGGGACGGATATTGATAAGTGAACTGGGTGACAAAGCCTCGGGATCCTGAGCCTGTAAAGTCATACGCTCACGGATAACTCTTTCAAGTCTTGAGAAACCGATTCTAAACTGATTTTGCAGCAGTTCGCCGACACAACGAATTCGTCTGTTACCCAAGTGGTCGATATCGTCTGTTGTACCGATATGCTCTGCAAGGCAGTTCATATAGTTTACGGATGCGTAAATATCATCAATAGTGATATGGTTGGGAACAAGGTCAGATACTCTGTCAGCGATAGCCTTTTTGAGTTCTTCCTCTGTTTCACAAGAATCAAGAATTTCGCACAAAACGGAGAAACATACTTTCTCTTTTATGCCGAGTTCTTTGCAATCAAAGTCAACATACTCGTTAATGTCAACCATATTGTTTGACAAAACTTTGATTTCTTTTCCTTCATCGCCTTGAACAAAGACAAATTTTACGCCCTTGTTGTCGAGAAGTTTTGCACCTTCACGGTCGATGGTGTCGCCACGCTTGAAGAGAACTTCGCCTGTTCTCGGATCGGCAACATTATCTGTAAGTGTAAGACCAACTATTCTGCTCGAAAGTGAAAGTTTCTTGTTGTATTTATATCTGCCGACACGGGACATATCATAACGCTTTGCATCAAAGAAAAGGTTATTCAGATGTGTCTGTGCGGATTCAACCGTAGGAGGTTCGGACGGACGGAGTTTTCTGTATACTTCCAAAAGTCCTTCTTCTACGGAACCTGCGCTGTCTTTCTCAAATGTTGCTTTGATTCGTGCATCATCACCGAACATCTCTAAGATTTCGGCATTTGTACCGAGTCCCAAAGCACGCAGGAAGACAGTAATCGGAATTTTTCTGTTCTTGTCTATGCGGACATAGAAAACATCGTTGACATCATTTTCATACTCAAGCCATGCACCGCGGTTCGGAATAACTGTAGATGAAAACAGTTCCTTACCTGTTTTGTCGTGTTCCATCTTGAAATAAACACCCGGTGAACGGACAAGTTGTGAAACTATAACACGCTCAGCACCGTTGATGACAAAAGTACCCGAATCTGTCATAAGCGGGAAATCTCCCATAAAGACATTGGATTCTTTAATCTCTCCGGTTTCTTTGTTCAAAAGTCTTGCGGTAACTCGAAGTGCTGCAGAGTATGTTGCATCTCTTTCTTTACACTCGATAACCGAATAGTTCGGGTGGTCGATATCGAGGGAATAATCAATGAAGTCAAGTACAAGGTTATCCTGATAATCAGTAATACCTGAAACATCCTTGAAAACTTCTTTGAGCCCTTCGGTCAAGAACCACTCATAAGACTTTTTCTGCACCTCGATTAAGTTGGGCATACTGATAACATCATCAATCTTGCCGAAACTCAATCTCTTGTTTTTGCCAACCTCGACGGGTTTGACATTAACCATAGGCGTATCACTCCTTTGAAAAAATATAAATAATCAACCTGAATTCCTTGTAAACCGCTTGCAGACAAATTCGCAAGAAAACAGATAAAATATTTCCAAATTCGGTTGTCCGAAAACAAAAACGGACATATTACAAAATTGTATCTTTATTTCACTTGACAAAAAAAGTTGTCTGTGTTAAGATACTTACTCACAAATTTTCCTCTCATAAAAGAGGTCATATTCCCCATAATAGTAGATTTTATCATTGTATCCCAACTTTTGCAAATTGTCAAGCATTTTTTGCCGATTTTTTGAAAATTTCTTGTTTTAATTCTAATTTGCAATTATAAATGATTTTTCTTTGTTCTGTCGGAAAGTTAGGAACACGCGGGTGCGTTTATACAAATACTGTCGTATTTTGCTCTCAACATTCTTTGTCGGAGGTAGTTATGGTCATCAATGAAAAAAAGCTAAAATCTAGCCTTCCCAACCTCAACATACTATTTTGTAATACTATTGACTCGACAAATGAAGAATGTAAACGCAGAGAAAATGAAAATACTCCCCTGCTTGTTGTAGCAAGAGAGCAGACTTCTGGCAAAGGCAGAATGGGACGAAGTTTTCTATCTCAAAAAGACAGCGGACTTTATATGTCGCTGATGCTGAAAGCAAGTGACGACATCGCTGATACAGTATGTATCACAAGTTGCGCGTCGGTTTGTGTATGTGATGCGATTATTTCGCTGTCAAATACAGAGCCGAAAATCAAATGGGTGAACGATATTTTAGTAAACGGCAAAAAGGTCTGCGGGATACTGTGTGAACTTTGCTGTGACGATAACTTTACTCCCACCTCGGTGATTGTCGGAATAGGCATGAACACAAACGCAATTTTCCCGAAAGAACTCGAAAATATTGCAGGCAATATCGACAACATCGACACAACCGATATCTGCATTGAAATTGTAAAAAATCTTATGTACGAATACGAACACATAAAAGACAGAAAATTCATTGAAAAATACCGCCTCTATTCCTGCGTTATCGGTAAAGAGATTTCATATACAAAAAACGGGATAACAAAAACCGCAACTGCTATCGGTATTGATGATAACGGAGCGTTAATTTTAGACAACAATGAAAAACTAAATTCGGGCGAAATAAGCGTAAAAATAAATAACGGCAGTGAGTAAACATCACTGCCGTTTTCTTATATTGTTTCTATCTTCTTTTGCTGTATCAGGATGTCAAGTTGGATAATGCCGACCTTCACTCCCGTACAGAAGTAATCGAGGAAAACTATCGCGGGAATAACAATTCCCAAAAGCGTTTGTGAGATGCCGAGTGAAGTAAACATAATAGCAAGAATGGCGGCATATCCTCCGACAACAGGCGGAGCGGAAATCGAAAACAGATAGCACATTATCACAGCAAGTAACATCCACGATATATCCGTCTTTACTTCGCCCACACTTGCACAGAAAAATGTCGCTGATGTCAAAACCACAACCGCGTCGGGCGGAAAAAACACCATTCCCGTTGATGATGCAAAACGCGCAAGTGATTTATTTATTGATAACTTACTGCACAAATTGTCTATCAATTCAGGCAAAATTACAGTTGACGAACCAGCCATCATTGATAAAAAAGCAAGAGGCAAAGTATCTTTGCAAAGTTTTTTTATGCTTACTTTGCATTTAATAGAAGCAATTATCAGATATGCAACATAGAACAGTATAATCAGCAAGATAACAACAACAACCAGGTACCAAACTTTCAAAATATCCGACATATCTCCGTTTATTATATTCGTTGCCAGTGATGCGAAAATAACAATCGGCAAAAGATATGTAAACCAGCCCATAATTTTTCCGACAATATCGGTGAGTGTCGAAACACATTCGCTGATACCGGGATGAGATTTTATCATCATTATGGAAGCAATACCGAAAAGCAACGCAAGAATAAGAATTTGAACAATATTTCCCTCTACAAAACTTCCGAAAAAGTTGTTCGGAAAGATACCGAAAATCGCGTCAACTATTGAACTGTATGTATCTCTCGAAACATCCGCACTTGAATGAAGCGAAAAAGATAAAGGAAAAACAATCACAGTAGTGACTACGCTTATAACAACAAAAAAGACATCACAAAACAGAAAATGCCCCAGCGTTGACTTTCCCATCTTTGAAAACTTGCCGACATTTCCTACACCGAGAACAGCATTATAGATAGAGAAGAACACAAAAGGTCCAGCTGTCATTGCAAGCAAACCGAGTATTGTTTCTGATACTTTTGAAAAAAAGTAGTTCACATAATATATAGCGGCAGGCGAAAGAAGATTTCTGCCGATTATTCCGCAAAGTACACCAAGCACAGCGGCGGCAACAACAAGATACAAAAAGTTATTTTTTTCTTTTTTTATTTCGCAACTTACTGTATTTGTTAAATTTGAGTAAGCATATTTTGGCTCAATATCGAGTTTTTTGATTACTTGAGTGTAGTATTCGTCCTCGTCTTCTTCATCGGAAAAAGGAGTAAATTCTTCGCCCTTGATTTTAATTTCAATACTGTATTTACCTATCTGTTTTGTCAAATACGCTTTTATTTCTTTTTCCTCTCCGAAGTGCTTTTGAAAATTCAAAAGGCACTCTTCAAGCAAAACCATTGTCTTTTTTGCGTGCTCGCTGTTAATTTTTTTAATAGACAAACAACTTTCAAATTCAGACATCAAAGTATTTATATCTTCATTGGAAAGCGTACATTTTTTTCTGAAAATAGTTTTCATATCTCCCACCGCCAAAAGTATGACATAATATGAGAGTATTTTACCATTTTTTTGAATTGTTGTAAAGGTAAATATAACCTACTAAATAATAGTAGTAACATAATATATCAATCCATATATAACACTTGCCGAAGTACCGTAAACCAAAACGGGACCTGCTATTGTGAACATCTTTGTTCCTACGCCGAGAATAAATCCCTCGCGTTTGAACTCAATCGCGGATGATGCAACGGAATTTGCAAAACCTGTTATCGGCACAAGCGTTCCCGCACCGCCGTATCTTGCTATTTTTTCGTAAAGATGAAAGGCTGTGAGCATTATTCCGATGAAAATAAGCGTGATTGAGCAGAAAGTTTTTGCGTTGTCTTCGCTTGCTCCCAATAACTTATAAATGTCAATAAATCCCTGACCGACAGTGCATATTCCCCCGCCGATAAGAAAGGCAAAAAGAGAATTTACAAAAAGTTTCGATTTCTTTGATTTTCTCTTAATAAGTTTGTGATATTCTTTTTTATCAAGCATAGTATCACCAAAACTATTTTTACCCATATTTATTACAAAAATGTATTTTGATTTTCTGCTATATAAATAGTATAATTATAATGTATTAATA
>JAGHTC010000067.1 GCA_018065465.1 Candidatus Ruminococcus equi | reverse complement strand
GTATAGAAGAAAAATTCCAAACACCCGTTCATTTTTTGAATTCATTTATATATAGGCTATTCTACTCTTTATCTACGAGAGAAAGAATGAGCAATTAAGATACATAAAAATATATTAATCTTGACAATTTTTTGACAGACATAAGAAATCCCCTGATAAAATCAGGGTTTGTGCTTATGGGATATATGGCAAAATTTGATACAATGTACCCCCTATTATACCGAGGGGGGTGCTTTTTAAAAAAGTGACTTTTTAATGTTCATTTTAATAATATAGAAATTTTGCATTCCACCACATTCTACCATGGATTTATATGAACTGTTTTCTTTTTCTGTGTGTTGCACTTGATAGTATAACTCACCTTATAAAAAAATAATGCCTATGCAAAACATAGGCATTAATTTTTGGCGTAGAGTGAGGGATGAAAATTTCTTTTGAAATTTTCTTTCTTCGGCTTGTAGCGCCGAAGAGTGCGAAACTAAAAACAGTCCACCGGACTGTTTTTGCACCTCGTGCCGTTTCTACCCCCTTGGGGTTCAAATCCCTATTTATTAAACGTAAAAGGGTGCCTATAAAGGCACCCCTTTTACGTTTGGCGTAGAGTGAGGGATTTGAACCCTCGGTACCAGAAAGGTACACAGCATTTCCAGTGCTGCTCCTTCGGCCGCTCGGACAACTCTACGAATGGTCAAATTCAATATTTCTATTAAATTGTGCTTGTATATTATATATAATTCAGACCAAAAAATCAAGTACTATTTTATTTTCCGAATAAAATATCAAAAAACTCGTCATAGTTGCCTACAGAATAGTCGCACAAGTCTTTGTTATATTCGTTATTGTTCGGGTTATACAGGCAGGTTTTTATACCGCCGTTTTTACCGCCTTGCATATCGGATGTCTCGGAATCTCCTAAAATAATCACCCTGCTTTTATCCTCTGCTTTTATGTCAGTTAATATGTACTCGAAATACGCTTTATCGGGTTTTGAAAAGCCGATTTCCTCGGAAATGTAGCATCCGCTTAAAAACGGTTTTATCCTACTTCTTTCCAGGCGTCCGCGCTGGGCAATTTTCAATCCGTTTGTTGCAAGATAAAGTTTGCAATACTTGCTTAACTTTTCTACAAATTCATAGGCACCGTCAAGCAGAAAATTACAGGTTGAAAGATAATGAATATATCTTTCGTTGAAGAGTTTTGTATCAATATCCGCTACGCCTATCTGCTCAAAAAACATATCAAATCTTTTTGTTTTCAGCCGTTCGCGAGTGACTTCTCCCCGTTCTAAGGCTTTCCACATATAAAGATTTATATCGCTGTAAAGTTTTAATCTTTCTTCGTTAAATTCAACCCCGAACTCACCGAGAGTTTTTTCAAAAGAATAGGCTTCGCTTTTCTTAAAATCAAAGACTGTTTCATCGGCGTCGAGGAGAACTATATCATACTTTTGGTTATTCAAAACGAGAGCCTCCCTCAACGAAAATATCCGTCCTTATTATCTCTGCAAAAACTTCGTTTTGCATAGCATTTTCGTATGCTTTTATCAGCAAATTCGGGTTTACATTGTTCGTGCTGCCGCAAGGCAGAACAAGTGTTAAGCAAATCTTATCGGAATTAGATATATCAAAAGACAAAATTTGTTCTTTCAAATTCACGGTTTTTACACCTTTTTTTGTCTTCTTTTCAATAAGGATTTCGTCTTTTTTCAGCAGTTCGGTAAATGATGAATATAATTCTTCATTAGAAATATAATTTGATACTAAAGAAATTTTATATTCTGCAGAAGAAATATCACCCGCTTTATATTTCGGCTCATTCGCTGAAATAACCTTTATACCATTTGGCAAGCAGGGGTTGAGTAATTCGGGAATAGTCATAAAATCAAAGTTATCATCTTCAATGCGGCAGTCCATCGGCTCTCTTACACCGACAAAGCCGAGCGACAACGGCAAAGCAAATGTGATATACGGATGAATGTTAAAACCTTCGGTGTACCAAACAGGGAGTTTTGATTTCTGTATAGCGCGCATCATAACGCGGTTGAGGTCAAGATGAGAAATGTACTTACACTCATCACGCTTTTCAAACCATATTCTTGCGTTTTTCAAAGCAAACACCTCCACCGTATTTATTTGCACCGCAGTTAGCACATTTTTCGCGACAGTTTTCTGTTGTTTTGTTTTCGTATGCTTTTTTGCACTCGTTGACTAGAAACTCTTTTGAAATTGAATAGTCGAGGTGGTCCCACGGCAAAACTTCGGCAAAATCGCGTTTTCTGTTTGCGTAAAACTCGGGAGCTACTCCGCATTCTTCAAAAACTTTGAGCCATTTTTCAAGTGAAAAGCAATCGCTCCATGAATCAAAGTGCATACCATACTCTGCGGCTTTGAGCAAAACTTTGCAAAGTTTTCGGTCACCTCTTGCAAAGACGGCTTCTAAAAAAGATGTGTCGGCATCGTGATAATTATACACAAGTTTTTTTGATGCCAAAGACTCTTTGATATGTCTTTGCTTTTTCTCTAACTCTTCTCTTGTGTCCTGTGCTTCCCACTGGAAAGGAGTAAAGGGTTTCGGAACAAATGAGGAAGCGGAAAGGGTAACGCGAACGCTCTTTCCCTTTTGCCTGTTATCGCAGGAATAGTAGGTATCTACTACGCTTTTACCTAAATCGGCAATACCTTTTACATCGTCATATGTTTCTGTCGGCAAGCCTATCATAAAATAAAGTTTTACGGCAGAATAACCGCCCTCAAATGCGACCTTGCAGGTTGACAAAAGCTCGTCCTCATAGACATTTTTGTTAATAACATCGCGAAGGCGCTGTGTACCTGCTTCGGGCGCAAAAGTAAGACCGCTTTTCCTCACGGTTTTTATTTTGTTCAATATGTCATCGGAAAAGCCGTCAACTCGCAAAGACGGCAAAGAAAGGCTGACATTCTCTTCATTTGCCCACTTTGACATTTTCTCAAGTAACGGGACAATCTGCGAATAATCGCTTGATGACAGAGAGTTCAACGACACTTCGTCATAGCCGGTATTTTTGCACAAAGTATGGCACTGCTCGTTTATACAATCGACACTTTTTTCTCTTACAGGTCTGTACAAAAATCCAGCCTGACAGAAACGGCAGCCACGGATACAACCGCGGAAAATCTCGCCTACCGCACGGTCAAAAACTATCTCGACATTGGATACTACAAAATCTTTCGGATAGTAACTGTTGTCCATATCCATAATGACTCGTTTTGAGATTTTCTTCGGTGCATCACCGATAGGTTTTATCTCTTTTACAGTGCCGTCGTCGTTATACGAAACATCATACAAAGACGGAACATAAACGCCCTCTATCTTCGATGCTTTTTTCAAAAATTCTTCCTTTGAGTCGCCGTTTTTCTTGCATTCGCGATAAAGGTCAATTACCTCCATATCTACTTCTTCGCCGTCGCCTAAAAAGAAGACGTCGACAAAGTCAGCAAGGGGTTCGGGGTTGCAACAACAAGGTCCGCCCGCCACGACGATATTGAAAAGGTCTTTTCTGTCTTTTGAAAGCAGAGGAATGTCCGACATTTTCAGCATATGGAGAACATTTGTATAACTCAACTCATACTGCAATGTAAACCCGATAAAATCAAACTCGGACAATTCGTCGCCCGATTCGAGCGCATACAATGGAATATTGTTCTTTTCCATTTGTTCTTCCATATCAAGCCACGGTGCAAAAACTCTTTCGCACCAGACATAGGGATATGAATTGAACAGGCTGTACAGAATTTTCATTCCAAGGTGGGACATACCTATTTCGTATGTATCGGGAAAACAAAAGGCAAAACGGACATCTACACTTTGCTTGTCCTTTACTACAGCGTTGAGTTCACCGCCGACATAACGTCCCGGTTTTTGAACTTTTAACAGAATTTTTTCTACATCTTTTCTAATCATATTTCCCCCTGCTTTATAAACAAAACCGCAAAAAGATACAGTCCTATCAGTAAAAGCGAATAATTATATTTTGACACAAATAAAAAAAGCGTTCCGAAAAAAACGAGTGTTACCGAGAAAACAAGTGTCAGGGTAAAAAGTATTTTTTCGGTCATAGAATATGAAAGTTTTCGCTGTAATATCAGCGAGAGTGCTTCACCGCCATCGAGCGACTTTACGGGCAAAAGGTTAAAAAGCCCTATCGCAAACTGGGCGAGAGATAAATCTCGGTTAAACGGCAAAAATATAATTCCAAAAAAGAAATTAAATATCACGCCGAAAAGTGTTATCAACAGCGAATGAGAAAACGGTTTTTCGCCGTTTGATACTATTGCTACATCAAACACGGATAGTTTTATGCTCTGCGGTCTATAGCCGAGAAAAAGCATACATAACAGATGCCCGATTTCGTGGAGCAGAGCCGCAAAAAAGCAGGCAAAAATCCTCCCGCTTTTGTCAAAAATCAGAACACAACTCATAAATGCGACAGCAGGAAACGAAAGAAAAAAGTCAACGGAAAATAACCTAAATTTCATCTTTTGTTGCGCTGTCGGGAGTTGCTTTGAAGAATATACTGTTCAGGTCGATTTTCTCTATCTGCTGTGAACTTATGAGAGTTTTTTGCTGTTCTTCGTTGTACCATTTTACAAAATTTCGATAAAATTCACAGTCGGTAGTTTTCAAAAGAAAAACCGCAATCGCAATAACAAGACAGATAACAAGTTGAATAATAACGAGCATATTTTTCGGCACAGTTTTTTCTCTTTGCTCTTTCTCTTGTACTATTTCTTCTTCGCTTATTTTATCATCCTCGTCGTGCCTTACAACTACCTTTTCAACAGTCTTGAAATCTTCATCATAAATGATGGTGTCTTTTCTTTCTTCGTTCAAAATATCACCCAAAACAATATATGCAAAAGAGTGATAAAAAATTATTTATTGATTGTCGGCAGTTAATTTCTTTGTGCTTTCAAATGGCTCGTCGAGTTTTTTGAACTCGCGTTTTCTCAATCTCATAAAGAAAATCAAAGCAAGGATAAGACATCCGCACTCCGATATCGGGAAAGCATACCACATCAGCGCTATATCGACCTTTGACAGAATAAACGCTATCGGAAGCAACATTACAAGCTGACGGCAAATCGAGAGCATCATACTGTAAAAACCTTTGCCGATTGCCTGATATAAGGCTGAAAACATAATGCCCGCACCGGCAAAAATAAAGCTCAATGATATAATCTTCAAAGTGGGAATACCGAGTTCCATCATCAGTTCGCTTGCATCAAACAGCGACAAAATCCACCCCGAAGCAAACTGGAACGCAATAAGTCCCAGTCCCATAATCGAACACGAAATTATCAGCGCTATTGAAAAAGCCTTGAACATTCGAGATTTATTTCTTGCTCCGTAGTTGTAGCCGATAATCGGAGAAGTTCCCTGATTCAGTCCGAAAACAGGCATAAATACGAAACTTTGGAGTTTGAAATATACTCCGAAAATATTGATATATGTTTCACAGGTTATTGCGGCAATCTTTGCCATAGACAAAATTGCATTTATACCGCTTACCATAATCGAGCCGATACTCTGCATAATAATCGCAGGGAAACCGACAGCATAGATATCTTTGACAATGCGTAGGGAAAACTTGAATTTTCTTATCATAATTTTTACTTCATGGTCTTTTGTAAACAAGACTATGAGTATAAATATCATAGAAACGATTTGACCGATTACCGTGGCAACTGCCGCGCCGATAACTTCGAGTTTCGGAAATCCGAACAAACCAAAAATAAAAATCGGGTCCAAAATGATATTTGTAATTGCGCCTATCAGTTGGGAAACCATAGGAAAAATCATATTTCCCGTTGCCTGCAAAATTTTTTCGCCCATTGCTGCAATAAACAGTCCGAAAGATGCAAAAAGTACAATGGTCAGATACTGGGTACCATAGTTTACTATCTTTTCATTTGTTGTAAAAAGAGATATAAACGGCTTTGAAAACAACAGACCGACAACAACAAAAACAAGCCAACCTAAAAACGCAAGTATTATTCCGTGGGTTGCGGCGCTGTTTGCGTCTTCGTAATTCTTTGCACCCAAACGGCGTGCAATCAGCGAGTTTACTCCTATTGCCGTACCAATCGCAAAAGATATAAGAACAAGTTGCAAAGGATAAGCCAAAGAAACGGCAGAAAGTGCGTCGCTGCCTATTCTTGCAACAAATATACTGTCAACAACATTGTAAAGCGCCTGTATCAGCATAGAAAACATAGCAGGCACGGACATACCGATAAGCAAGGGTAATATCGGTTTTGTCCCCATTTTATTCTGTGAAATATCGCTCAATTTTTATCCTTCTTTCGCCTTATGAAAATCAAAAATATAAATAGAGAAGTAATTGCCACAGCAGTAATTACTCCGAAAAAATCAATAATAACATCGGTAATTTGGGGAGACCTGCCCTTTGAAAAAATCTGGGAAAGTTCATCAAGAACAGAAACGACAAGTCCGCTAAGAGGTGCAAAAAACATAGAAAGTTTTAACCTCCATGTGTAGGAAAACACAGTCGCACATAAAAGAAAGCCCAGCACAAAATACTCAGCAAAATGTGCAAGTTTTCGTATAATAGTATTTGTCAGTACAATATCAAAATCTATCGACTCAAAAAAGTTATTGATAAACTGAGTCAGCCCGATACTTTTTGCATCGGATTTTTCGGCATCTATTGATGATTGACCGAAAATGAATACGAGCAACAAAACGGTAAGCACTGAAAAAACTATGCTCATGATAAGTCTTTTTCTGCTCACAAAACCACCCCATTATAAGTTTTATTGTAAACCTTTGACATAAATATGTCAATCTTGTCGCAATATGTTTTTCTATTTGCTATTGAATTAAATTCTGTTTTCGGTTATAATTCATAAAGATATACTAAAAGGAGTTTTCTATGATACACTACTTACTTGTATTTTTGATTTCTATGGTGCCGTTGATTGAGCTTCGCGGTGCTATTCCGTACGCTGTCGGCTGGGGTTGTAATATCTGGATATCCTATGCCATCGCCATAGTCGGCAATATGATTCCCGTTCCGTTTATCTACTTCTTTGCAAGAAAAGTTCTTCTTTGGGGAAAAGACAAAAAATTTATCGGAAAGTTCTTTACTTTCTGCCTTGAAAAAGGCGAAAAAGGCGGTAAAAAACTTCAGCAAAAAGCAGGCAAAGGGCTTTTTGTCGCTCTTATGCTTTTTGTCGGAATACCGCTTCCCGGTACCGGTGCTTGGACGGGTACACTCGCCGCAAGTATTCTTGATATGGATTTTAAGTCAAGTATTCTGGCGGTTATACTCGGGGTGCTTATCGCAGGAGTTATTATGATGCTTGCGAGTGTCGGCGTGTTCGGTGCTATCGGCGCTATATTCAATTGATTTTTCGGGCGGATTATTCCGCCCTTTTTGCGTAGGTGAGATTATGAAAAAAACAGATGTTGCAATTATCGGAGCAGGTGCTTCGGGAATTGCCTGTGCGTGTGCTTTAGGCAAAAGGGGTAAGAATGTTTCACTTTTTGAGATGTCGGACAGAGTGGGCAAGAAAATTCTTGTAACAGGAAACGGAAAATGCAATCTTTCTAATCTTTTTTCCGATGAAAAAGCATATAACGAAAATGCAAGTGACTTGATTAAAATTCTATATTCGAAATATAATTCGCAATATGTTATTGATTTTTTCAATAACATCGGACTGCTTACAAAGGCTGAAAAAGACGGCAGAGTATACCCCTTATGCAAGCAGGCGTCGGCTGTACTCTCTGTACTTCGAAACGAACTCAAAAGACAAGGTGTAGACGAAATCTGCAACGCAAAAATCAAAAACATCAAAAGCGTTGACGGTGGTTTTGAAATCACGCTTGAAAGCGAAAAATATTTTGCAAAACAGGTTGTTGTTGCAACAGGCGGAAAAGCCGACTACGCAGGCAGGGAAAACAAAAATTCGCAGTCTGTCTTTGATATGCTGAACCTCAAAACAAACACGCTTTCCCCCACTCTTTCACCTGTTCTTGTTGACTCGCCATATATTAAAATGCTAAAAGGTATTCGAGCCGACGGTAAAGTTACTCTGTATAAAAACGGCAAAGAAATTAAATCGGAAACGGGTGAAATTCAGTTTACCGCTAACGCTCTTTCGGGTATTTGTGTCTTTAATCTTTCAAGAATTGCCAATAGATACGACGACTGCTTTATCAGAGTTTCTTTGTTGCACGATTATTCTTTTGCAGAATTAAAAGCACTTTTGAAAAGCAGGATAAAACTCGTAGAAAAAGAAAATGTTACCGAGATTTTCACAGGACTGTTTCATAAAAATATTGCCCTTGCTCTCCTAAAATATACCGATATACCTACTAATATTTCTGCGAACAAGTTAAATGAAAAAGATATCGAAAAATTAGCAAATGCAATCAACGAATTTGACTTTGTATGTAAAAAGAAAACGGATTTTTCAAACGCTCAGGCAACGAGCGGGGGCATTGATACAAAACTCATAAATCCGAATACTTTTGAACTGAAAGACAAAAAAGGAGTTTTCATTATCGGTGAGGCACTTGATGTTGACGGTGACTGCGGCGGATATAATCTGCAATTTGCTTTTGCAAGCGGGCTTTGTGCGGGTGAAAACTTATGATAAGAATAAGCAATGTAAAATTACCGCTTGACTATGATGACGAAGTTATCAGAAATATTTCTGCAAAAGAATTAAGAATATCAGAGTCACAAATAAATAATGTTTCGCTTTTTCGTCGTTCAATAGACGCAAGACACAAAGGGGACATTCACTTTGTATCGTCAATTGATGTAACTTTAAACTGTGACGAAAAGGCTGTTTTATCAAAAGCAAAGAACACAAATGCCAGTATCGCAAAAGAGTATAAATATGAGATAAAAGCAAAAAAACTCTCATCAAGACCGCTTGTTGTCGGCACAGGTCCTGCGGGGCTTTTCTGCTCTCTTATTCTTGCGAGATACGGGGCTAAACCCATCATTATCGAGAGAGGCGAAAGTGTCGAAAACAGGATAGAAAAAATAAACGAGTTTCACACAAACGGGAAACTCGACAAAGACACAAATGTTCAGTTTGGCGAAGGCGGAGCAGGGACTTTTTCAGACGGGAAACTCAACACGGGTACAAAAGATTTTCGTCAAAGATTTGTACTCGAGACTTTTGCTTCCTTCGGTGCGCCAAAGGAAATTCTCTACAACGCAAAGCCACATATAGGCACAGATTATCTTCAAACTACGATAAAAAATATTCGAAACGAAATTAAGCGTCTCGGCGGTGAAGTTCGTTTTAATACAAAACTCGTTGACATACTCATTAAGGATAAAAAAATCGTCGGTGCCGTTGTTCAATGCGGTGAGAAAACAGACACTATATACACCGACAATGTTGTGCTTTCAATCGGTCACAGTGCGAGAGATACTTTTCTTATGCTAAAAGAAAAAGGTATACTAATGGAAAGTAAATCTTTCTCGGTAGGTGCAAGAATTGAACATCTAAGAACTGATATTGACAAGGCTCAATACGGTAGTTTTTCAACGCACCCGAGCCTTTCTTCTGCCGACTATAAACTCAACGTACACCTTGATAACGGCAGAGGTGTCTACACATTTTGTATGTGTCCGGGCGGGGTTGTCGTTGCGGCACAAAGTGAAGAAAACACGATTGTGACAAATGGAATGAGCGAATTTAAGCGTGATAAAGAAAACTCAAACTCCGCTTTGCTTGTTTCGGTAAATCCCGATGATTTCAAATCTGATGATGTACTTTCCGGAATGTACTTTCAGCGCGAAATTGAACAAAAAGCGTTTTTGTGCGGCGGCGGTGACTACAAAGCGCCCGTACAAAGAGTCGGCGACTTTTTAAGAAACGAAAAGTCAACTCGGTTCGGCGATGTTACTCCGACATATAAGCCCTCTACCGCTTTTGCTAAACTCGACGATTGTCTGCCGAAATTTGTTACTGACAGTATGAGAGAGGCTTTGCCTCTACTTGACCGAAAACTCTCGGGCTTTGCTTCAAATGACGCACTGCTGACTTTCCCCGAAACGAGAAGCAGTTCGCCGATAAGGATACTTCGCGACGAAAACCTTGAAGCGGTAAACACAGGCGGACTTTACCCCTGCGGTGAAGGTGCAGGATACGCGGGAGGTATTGTATCGGCTGCGGTAGACGGCATAAAGTGTGCAGAAAAAATACTTACAAAATAAAATATATTAAAAATTGGTGTCTTTACAATTCTTTTTTTATGGATGTTAAGGCACCTTTTTCTATTCTGCTTACTTGGGCTTGTGAGATACCTATTTCGTTTGCAACTTCCATCTGGGTTTTGCCTTTGAAATATCGCAGTGCCAAAATCTTTTTTTCTCTTTTGGAGAGTTTTCGCATTGCTTCTTTTAGCGCGATTTCTTCGAGCCAGTCGTTGTCGTCTCGTTTATCGCCGACCTGGTCCATAACATAAATAGTGTCATTCCCCTCGGAAAAAACAGGCTCATATAAAGACACAGGCTCGACTATCGCTTCGAGTGCCAAAACGACATTTTCCTTTTCGGTATCCATCACTTTTGCTATCTCGTCTACTGTCGGCTCTTTGCCGTTTTTTGTTGTGAGTTCTTCTTTTATCTGCATAGCGTGGTAGGCGGTATCACGCATTGAACGCGATACTCTGATGCTGTTGTTGTCTCGCAGATAGCGTCGTAATTCACCACAGACCATAGGAACACCATAGGTCGAAAACCTTACATCAAGTGTCGGGTCAAAATTGTCGATTGCTTTGATAAGACCGATAACACCTACCTGAAACAAATCGTCGAGGTTTTCTCCCCTGTTTGTAAACCGCTGAATAACCGACAAAACGAGTTTGAGATTTCCGTTTATCATCTTATCTCTCGCAATTTTTTTCTCGCTTTCTGTTCCGTTTCTTATGGTGTTTATCAGCGAGCGTTTTTCTTCTTCTGTCAACACCTTCAGCGTTGATGTGTTCACTCCGCAGATTTCGACCTTGTTATATTGCAAATAAAATCCCCCTTGACGATACTGTAATAAGTATTGCCAAAGAGGATTTTTTAATTCAATTATTCAATATTTTCAGGTAAAGAGTCAAAATCGCTGTCGTCATCCGATAAAGCGGTATTTGATTCAACGGCGGAGAGTTTTCTTCTTATCTGCCTTGTGCGTACTCCGACAAGTTTGTCGAGTTCATTATTTGCTTGGTTTAGTCTTTGCTGTGTCAGTAACAGTACCTCGTTAAACTTATCAAATTCGGTTTTGACAGAGCCTAAAACTTCCCAAACCTCTGCGGAGCGTTTTTGAACTGCAAGAGTTTTAAATCCCATTTGAATTGAGTTTAAGAGTGCTGCCATCGTGGACGGACCTGCGATATTCACTTTATAATCACGCTGTAAAACCTCGATAAGTCCGCGGTTGACGACCTCGCTGTAAAGCCCCTCAAAAGGTAAAAACATAATTGCAAATTCGGTGGTATAGGGCGGGTCGATATACTTTGTGCTGATGTCTTTTGCTTCTTTTTTGATTGTGGTAACAAGGGCTTTTGCGGCTAAATCGATAGCTTCTTTGTTGCCTGATTCATAAGCGTCACGCAAGGCCTGGTATGTATCTCCGGGGAACTTTGAATCTATCGGAAGATAGATGAAAGAATCATCATCGGCGGGCAGTTTTATCGCAAATTCGACTACATCTTTACTGCCCTTTTTGGTTGCAACATTTTCTTCGTACTGTTCGGGTGAAAGGATTTCTTTGAGGATTGACGAAAGTTGGATTTCGCCCAAAATACCTCTCGTCTTTACATTAGAGAGGACTTTTTTCAAATCTCCGACGCCGACAGCAAGTGTCTGCATTTCGCCGAGTCCCTTGTACACCTGTTCAAGTCTTTCGTTAACAAGAGCAAAAGAACGGTTCATTTTTTCTTCAAGAGTCTTTTGCAATTTTTCGTCGACGGTTTCTCGCATTTTTTCAAGTTGCTTGTTGTTGTCCTCTTGAATATGGGTTAATCTTTCCTCTACCGAACGGCGAATATTATCAAGTTTCTGTTCGATTTCAAGTGAAAAAGTTTTGAGTCTTGATTCCAAAGTACTAAACTTATCATTTTGACTTTGGGCAAAAGTCTGCTGGTTATTCGATATCATATCGCCTAAATTTTTCACAGATTCCTGTGTTGATACCGAAATCTCACGCCTTAGTTCCGACAGTTGAGCCGAATTATCATCTTTTTTCCTTGAAAGAATAATGGCTACTATCGAAACGACTATTGAAATGACTGACAAAACTATCAGAATGACAAATCCTGTATTTTCCATAACGCACCTCTTTGAAGTTTCTACGGATAATTTTATCACTCCTAAAAGGTACTGTCAATAAAAAGTGTCGTTTTGCTGTCCTGTTTATCGTACATATCAATAAAATTCCGTGAATATGTACTTGTTCGACTCCAAAGGCGAATATACAAACCTGTCTATGTGTGAGCCGTTGTAGTAGTATTTCGGGCTTTCTACCGTATATTCTCCTGAAAATGTATCAATGATAATCAACTTTATTTTCATTTTTTCGGGTATGATACTCTTTATATACACGCTTGCAAGCATGCCCTCGTGCAAGCCGTCTTTTAATTCTGCAAGTCCGGCAAGGTTGGGAGTAAGTTCGACAAAAGCACCGTAGTTTTCAACCGAGCGGATTATACCCGCTACAGTTTCGCCGGGTGTGAAATTGTCGGCATTTTCCTGCCATGTTCCCAAAAGTTCTTTATGAGATATGCCGATTCTGCCGTGTTCGCTTGATTTTACTATTGCTTTGATATCCATACCTACCGAAAATCGTTCTTTCGGATGGACTATTCTTGACACGGAAATTGCGTCTATCGGCATTAGGGCTACCACACCGCAACCGATATCGGCAAAAGCGCCAAACGGCTCTAAATGTGTTATTCGTGCGGGAATAACATCACCGATATTTAGATTGTTTATGTACTCATCTATACACATTTGCTGGGCTTTTCGGCGGGATAAGAGTGCTATTGTTCTGCCGTCGATATCCTTCATAAAATCATCTATCACAAAACACACAGGCTTGTTTACCCTTGAAATAACGGCAATATCTCTTACTGTTCCCTCTTTTATTCCCACTGCTCCTTCTTCGCGCGGGATGATTCCCTTTATCTCGCCTAAATCAACTATTAGATTATGGTCTTGGTCGCATACTGTTGCCCTTGATTCAAGGATTTTTCCCGATGATTTTGCTTCGAATATATTAGAAAGCGAGGACAATGCCGTTATATTTTCCTCTTTGTTTATCCGCTTTCCCTCGGGTAAGTAATCTGTCATTTTTCTTCCTCCTGTACTTCGGTTACTAATTTTTATGAAATACGAGGATAGAATATGCCATTTATGAATATTCGGTGAAATTATCTCTTTGCTATTGAAAAATATGAAAAATTATACTAAAATAATAGAAAAAATAAAAAGAGGTATTTTTATGAAAAGAATATTCGCAATCATTTTGGCAGTATTATTGCTGTCTACCGCACTTGTCGGATGCAGTAAAACGGTATCTTCCGGTACAGTAGAAAAAAGTTCTAGTTCACAAAGTACAGAAAAGGAGAAAGAAACAGTGAAACAGGAAGCAAAAGCAACAGACGCTCTGCTAAACATTGACGACATTGAAAAATCAAGTGTTAAGTCAGTTGACGCGGACTATCAGAAAAAAGCCCCCGAAAAAGGTGAAACAATCGCCGTAATCAAAACAAGTTACGGTGACATTTCTTTCAGATTTTTCAACGATGTTGCTCCGCTTGCAACGAACAACTTCATTGCTCTTGCAAAAGAAGGCAGATATGACAACACCATTTTCCACAGAGTTATCGCAAACTTTATGATTCAAGGCGGTGACTACACCAAATTCAACGGTACAGGCGGTGTCAGCGCTTACGGAAAAGAATTTGACAACGAAGTTGTATCGGGTGTCAGCAACTGTCGCGGTGCTGTTTCTATGGCAAACGCAGGCCCCAACACAAACGGAAGTCAGTTCTACATCAACCAAGTTGATAACACCTATCTTGACGGCAATTACACCGTTTTCGGACAGGTTTTTGACGGACTCGATGTTGTTGACAAAATCGCAAAAGTCAAGACAGGCGCAAATGACAAACCTCAAACAGATGTTATCCTTGAATCAGTAGAAATCAAAGAATACGAGGGATAATCCCTTA
>JAGHTC010000055.1 GCA_018065465.1 Candidatus Ruminococcus equi | reverse complement strand
GAGTAGTAAAGAGTTTGAAGTGATGAACTGTTGACTTTTTGCAATGCAAAATTTACAGGAATTACTAATTTCTCACTTCAACTCTTAACTAAATAACTATGCTGGATATTATTTACAGTGTCGCATCCTTTGTGATAGCGGCGGTAGCGTTTTGGCTCGGCGCAATCAAACTCTTTGCCAAAGACAAGCCTTTTTATATGAAATTACTCGTTTGCGCTGCGGGTTGCTTTATGCTGGAGCAGCAGTTGCTCATCATCAATTTGTGGTGTGGGGTACAGGAAGTATTTACAATTGGTATGCTTGGTATTCTGGGATGTAATTACTTTTTACTTTCCGCTAACTACGGTACAATTGACCATGTGGTAGATGACCGTAGCGATAATAACCGATTTGCACGGTTGCTTGCCAATATTGCACCCGTTATTATTGCACTTCTTTGTGTAAACGCCTTTATAGTGTGGATGAACAAAGATGTTTTCTGTGCTGTTTTGTGGATGCTGATGCTTCTGCCTGCAATTCCCGCATCGTATTTTAATTTAAAACATATTTTTTTGCCAAGTGATGCCTGTGGTTTTCTGAATGCTACGAAAAACTGCAATATATGGGCTTTGGTGTTCTATGTAGTAACAATAGCATTCGTTACTTGCTCTGCATCGGATAACAGCCGACTTGTAGGTATTCTGTCTTTGCTTATGTCACTTTCAGTATTAGCAATTACGATTTCAGCAATAAGGGGGGCAAAGAAATGGGCAATTTGAATTTGATTCTGTTTGTCAGTTTTGCTCTGCCACTGTTTATTAGCTTTTTCGTTTGCAAAGGGCGTGTGCGAGCGGCAATGCTCTTCTTCTTTATCGGAATGGCTGTTTGTCTTTTCTGCGGTGAACTCAGTGCTATAGCACTTGAATTGCTGCCTTACGATAAACAGTTTTTCTCATGTAATATCGCACCGTTTTTCGAAGAACTGTTCAAAGCGTTTCCTATTCTTGTTTTCGTATTTGTTTATAAACCGGGAAGACGAATGCTTTACGAATGTTCGGTAATGGTCGGCATTGGCTTTGCAATACTTGAAAACGCTTTTATTTTAGGCGGTATGTCCGAAACGGTGTCGCTTCTTGATGCACTGATGCGTGGACTTGGTGCAGGACTAATGCACGGACTTTGTACACTTGCAGTAGGATACGGTATGAGTTTTGTTCATACTCGTCGCAAACTATTTAGAACAGGAACTGTCGCTATGCTCGCTGTTGCTACCGTGTACCACGCAACATATAACACCATAGTGCAGTCATCACACCTTTGGATGGGTGTATTACTCCCTGTGATAACACTTGTTCCCGTATTAATACTTATGGACAAAACCGAAAACAACAGAAACAAGAATAACAATAAAAATACAAATTAGATAAACAATTAAAAGCAAGTGTCGCCTTATTCGTGTGCTTGCTTTTCTTTTTGCCTAAAAAATAACTCTTACTGCGTGGCTTTAGTATATTGCAAATATTGGATGGAATATGATATAATACTATGTAAGTTGATAGATTAGACAAAATGATGTATATATCATTTCCTGAATCAAGGAGTAAAAAACTATGTTGAAAAAATTATCTCGCTTCTATCTAAGCAAAAAAACATTTTTAATTGCCTTCATTGCGACAATGATATTAGCACCTATCGGAATGATTATGGAGATTACCTTAGATGATCTTATTCCTTTTGAGATAATTTCCTACGGCGTTCTTTATCTTCTGTTAATCGGATTATGTATTACATATCATAAAAAAGATTATATATTAATGAATGGAATTGTTTCCGGAATATTAATCTATTTGTTTGTTCGTTATGCATATTTGTTTTCGTTTTTTGCTAATGAAGAAGCCTTGTTGTATTATGGCGTTGCAGGCTTTTTTGGGTATTTTTGTATAGCAGTTCTTTTTATGTCTATCGCTCTTGTTTGTCTCATAAGTTATAATCATTTTACCCTTAATCGCAGGCGTGCTGTTAATCAAACCAAAATTATTCTTAACCAATTCTTGCTCTTTATATCTTTTTTTATACCTATCGTCTATATCATTACATGTTTTATGCTTAGACTTACAGTATACGAAACAGTTGCTTATGCTATTGTCTATTTTGCAGATGCTCTTTTATTACTGGTAGTAGCGTGTTGTGAACTAAAATTGTCAATGAACATAAATGATGACGCTTCTTTTGGTGAACTTGCCTCCTCTGATGTCAAAGCAACAATTTGGTATGCTTTTTCATTATTATTCAGTATACTATGTTTAAGTATGGCAATTATATTGTCTAATACAAATATCATTGCGTATGTTTTCATCATTTTAAATCTTTTATTTTCTTCAAGTTTATTGATATATTATCTTAATAAGAAAAAGAAACCTTCTAAAAAATTAAAATTTTATCTCTATGTCGGATTTATATCGACCATAGTGATAATGGCCTTTTTCATAGGTTATTTTATTATAACTGTTTTATCTTAGAATAGTCGATAAAGGAAGGGGGAAAGGCTATGATACAATTTTTCAAAAAGCTCTATCTGAATAAAACCTTTTTTCTGGTTTTATTAGCAGAACTTGCATCTTTTATTCCGCTTAGTATCTTGATGTGTACCATGAGTGGACAGATGAACGTTGTTTATGGGTTTATATACGGCGCAAGTTTGATATTGATTGTAAGTTTGTTTTCAGCATATCGCCGTCATGATTTACTTTTGATGAACGGACTGATTTCCGCCATTATGATTATCGAGATTATGCGATATGCATTTGTGGTAGGTAATTATATTCAAGCGGGAACGGAAGCAATCGTATCAACAGGCTTGATGGGCTGTCTTGAATTAACACTAAAATTCTTTGCATTCTTTATTGAAGTATTTATCGCGTATAACCATTACACATTGAATACTAAACACGGTAATAATCTAACCAAGATTGTCGTCAATCAGTTTTCTTTGTTGGTGCTGGGTTTCGTTTTCTTGTGCATTATCGTAGTCAACTGGTTTGCACATACTGACCCGTGGGTATTGCTGTCAAATAGTTTGCTCTATCTTTGTGATATTTTGCTTTATGCCGCCATTGCTTGCTGTGAATTAGTCTTGTCTGTTAATCGAATTGATAATACTATGAATCGAGGCAATACAAATGACATCAAAGGTGCATTATGGTATTTGATAATGCTTTTCTGTGGCTTCTATGGATTGGTCATCGCTTATTTGGTAAAAGGTTTACCGAGCATTTTTGTTCTAGGTGATTTTGTAATTACCGCTGTATGTATAGTCGGATTGATTTATTATATCCATCGGAAAAAGGATGTAGTCAAGCCTATCGTTCGTTTTGCAAGGATTATTGCTTTTATAATATCACTGGGAGCCATTGTTTGTTTGATTGGTTTCTTCATTCAGACGACTGCACAGTTTCACACAGAACTTCAAGCAGATGCGTCCGGCGACATCTCTACTTTGAATATGGAAGAGGTTGAAAAAGCAGAAAATTGCTATGTTTTTCAAACCGATAATCTGTATATCCTTTTCCCACAATACAAGAAAGTCGATTTCGTGTTTGATAACCGCCCCTCTATGGACGAGGATGATAACTTGACTTATTTTGCTACATCTTCATTTTTCAGAAATTATGAGCTTGATTTTCATCACGAAAATATAGTCGGCGACCATGCTCACGATGGTGCTTATTATGAGGGTGCATTAGAAAATGGATTGAGTGCTTTTACTTTTTACAATAATGAAGCACACTTTGTTTTAGATAATCCGGATGATGCGGTTAAATTGGCAGCAGATAACGGAGGAAGCGGTTTTGAGCAATTTATGTCTATATATAACGGCGTGGATCAAAAAATCCATGATGGTGACCTTCGTTGCTGTCGAGTTCTGGCAGAATTAAACGGTAGAGTTTGTATGATTGAAAATATCGTTCCTACTCACTATGATGAATTTATCCAATCCTTACTCGATATTGGTGTTAAAAACGCTCTGTATTTAGATATGGGTGCAAAAAGTTCATATTCACAATATCGAGATAACAAAGGAAATGTGAATAACCTTTTCGGACCGCTGCCCGGCCCGTATATACATAGTTGGGTTGTGTTTGAAAAATGATTATTTTTCAAAATGAAAGTTCGATTTTTAATCAAACCAATAAATATGTACATACTTAAAGGAGAATTTTAATATGAAAAAATTTGAAGAAAAATATCCATATTGCTGGTTATTATTAGGACTTATTTTGATGTTTTTTTCTTATGGTATTTTTAATACCTGCATTTGTGCATGGCTGTTTGCAATACCTCTTATCAGGTATATCAATATCCGTACAAAGTGGTCGTCAATTTTGTTTATGCTACTTGGCGCGGTTGTCGTAGCAAATATCACATTTTGGGGACTCGTTCAAGACAATTTGAATATTATGAATCAAGTGTACTGTACCTTCAACGGAATCAGAATGTGGGCGCCGTTTTTTGTATATTTTCTTTGCAGAAAAATTGGTGCAAAGAAACTAATTGCCTATTTTGCTTTTCCTGCTGCAGTTGCCACAGTAGAGTTTTTCATTGACAATCCATTTGTCTCTGTTATGACATCTCTCTCGGTATCTCAATTTTGGAATATCGGTTTGATGCAGTTAGCAAGCGTTACCGGTGTTGTCGGAGTTTCGTTTATCGTTACATTTTGTGCTTGTGCTGTAAATTACATTTGGGAAGACGGCATAAATAAAAAGACAGCCATAACCGCAGTAACCTATGGCATTGTTGTGGTGCTGATTACCGGAATAGGCATGAGCAACGTTAAAAAAATCACAACAGCAGATAATACCGTCAGAGTGTCTGCATGCGTTGAAAACATTAATCTGCTTGCACAAAATATAGACATTCTTGATGAATACGGCGGTACAGCAAGGGATAAAATCATTAAAGCATGTCTTGACATTATTGATGGCAGGGCCAAAGACGCGGTCTACGGTGGTTCGTCTGTATTGGTTTTCCCGGAAGACGCCTTTATGTGCACAAAAGACAAGTCGGATTACTTTATCGACGAAGTAAAGAAAATTGCAAAAGAAAATAATATCAATATTCTGTTACCGCTTTTGATAATTCCGGATGTAGGCGTAGATGATAACACAGATGTCATGGATTATGTAGTAAAACTTGAATCCCGCATTTCCGAGAGCGGAAAGAAAAAGACTAACACCCTGAACTTTATTGATCGCAACGGAGAGTTGCGTAACACTTATGTAAAAAATCACCTTGTGCCAGTAGTTGAAGAACCGATTACCGAAAAAGGCGATGGAAATACTCCGATAGTCGAAGTGGATGGTATAAAATACTCCTATTTAATTTGTGCCGATTACACATCTAATAAATATGCCTATAATGGCAGAGAAGCCGATATATTATTAAATCCTTCCTATGACTGGGAGGCGTTTCAATACTTCACCTCATACGGAGTGCAGGCGCGTGCAATCGAGTGCGGATTCTCGGTTTTGAGAAATCCCGTAAACGGAAACATTATTCTCTATGATTATTACGGTCGTCCTCTCCATATGGCAAACGCGATGAATGTGCATAAGGGTATCCTTTATCTTGATATCCCGAAAGAGGGAAGACAAACCTTTTATGGAATGACGGGTAACTGGTTCCCGTGGATATGTGCGGTGTATGCAGCCTTTGCTATATTCAGCGGATTTTTTATAAAGAAAAAAGAACGAAAAAGATAAACTTTAGCGATTCTTATGAGTTGTTGTATGAACAAATCTAGATATCAAACATTTTGATAAGTATAAATGTCATAAACATTGTAAAATACAGATAATTTTTATATACAAAATTTGTTGCAAAGTCACTACAAATTTATTATACTAATATTGATATATTTTTATATAAATAAAGCTGGGGGATAATATGAGTATAGATTTAAAAGGTAAAACAAGTAACAAACTTATGGTTACTTTGGGAGTACTTACGATAATTTTTTCGGTTGTTGGCATTGTTTTAACGATTATGACCGCAGGTATGGATATTTTTGCATTCATAAATTTAATGCTTGTGCCAATAGGTGTCGGGTTTTTGCTTTATTCTTACCTTAAACACAAGAAAAATCTACAAAAGCCGATTATGGGCTCTCTGCTTACATATCAGTTATGTATGTCAACATCATATCTGACTTCTTATATTGTAAGCGGTATGTATCCTTTTAAAGAATTAGAAGAGGATCCGATTCTACTTCTACTCGAAATAGTAAATGTTGTAATTTACGGTTTAATTTTAATTAATCACTTTTTGCTCAACAACTCAAAGTTAAGTAATAAAAGGATCAGACAAACAAGTGTTATTGCGTTATTATTCCTTTTTGTTTCTTATTGTATTCAAATAGTATATTCTGTTTCTACTTTTACCGCAAAGCCGGATCATCTTTTAATTCTTGCATGGCTTGTTGCATTTTTAAGAGATTTTTCTCTTATGGCTCTGCTTGTACATACTGAAGTAAAAATAGACAGATATAAAGAAAAACGCGAACAATAAAGGAGTGAGTTGGGATTTGACTAAGAAAAATGATAGAACGATAGATAAAAGCAAAGAAGGCTTTAGTTCAAAGATAGGCTTTGTTCTCGCTGCGGCGGGCTCGGCTGTCGGTTTGGGAAATATTTGGAGATTTCCTTATCTTGCCGCTAAATACGGTGGTGGGTTTTTCCTTATTGTATATATAGTATTGGCTTTGACCTTTGGATTTACTTTGATGTTGACCGAGATTTCCATCGGCAGAAGGACAGGAAAATCAGTTATCGGTGCGTATGGTGCAATTAATAAGAAGTTTTCTTTTTTAGGCTGGATAGCAGCGATTATTCCTTTTATCATTACCCCGTATTACTGTGTAATCGGCGGATGGGTTATTAAATATTTTTATACTTTTCTTACCGGACAACTTTCAAACGTAGCAAATGACAGCTCAGCATATTTTGGCAATTTTATCGGAGAAATAGGCAATCCTACAATTTTCTTTATGATATTTTTCGTCTTAACGGCAACCGCTGTTATTTTAGGCGTAAATAAGGGAATTGAAGCATTAAGCAAAGTGCTAATGCCGTTGCTCTTGGGACTTATTATTGTTATTGCCATATATACTCTGACTCTTGATGGTGCCAATGAAGGATTGAAGTATTATTTATTACCTGATTTTTCGGACTTTTCTTTCTCAAAATTGATTATAACTATAATAGCCGCCAGCGGTCAGCTTTTCTATTCTATGTCAATCGCTATGGGTATTATGATTACATACGGTTCATATATGAGAAAAGAGGACTCTATTGAAAAATCAGTAAGACAGATAGAAATTTTTGATACCGGTGTTGCTGTATTAGCAGGACTTATTATTGTACCGGCTGTTTTTGTTTTCTCCGGAGGAGACCGTGCTGCGTTAAATTCAGGACCGTCTTTGATGTTTGTAACTCTGCCTAATGTGTTTAATTCTATGCCTGCTGGGGGAGTTATCGGAACTATCTTTTTCTTGTTGGTTATTTTAGCGGCACTTACTTCTTCGATTTCTTTGTTGGAGACATTGGTTTCAATTATTTGTGAAAAATTTAATCTTAAGCGAATATTCGGTGTATTGATATCCTCTGCTGTTTGTATCGGACTTGGTATGGTATCTGTTTTGGGATTCAATGTCTTAGCCGAACCGACAAAAAGTTTAATTGATGCTGTCGACAGCGTCCTGCATTTTAATTCTCAATTTAATTTGTCTTCGCCCTTAGACATATTTGATTTTATAACCAATAATATTTTGATGCCGATAGTAGCTTTCCTAACCTGTGTACTGATAGGATATGTAGCGAAAACAAAATTTGTAGAGGACGAAGTATTATTGAGCCAAAAGTCCTTTAAGGTCAAAGGTTTATACCGTGTAATGATAATGATAATATGTCCGATTTGTATGCTCGCCATATTAATCACACCGTTTTTCATTCGTCTGTAAAAAATAACAGATAGTATAAAGTTTGAGTTAGTATCTTCAGAATATGACATCTATACCTATGAAGCAATATTGGAAAACACCACTGATAAAACATTTACTTCTGTTAGTTATGAAATAAATTTACTTGATAAAGATGGTGTGATTATTGATAGCACAGGGGCATATGCAAATAATGTTGGACCCTGACAAAAAGCCAAATTAAGTTTTACTGCATATGAAAAGTTTGACCATTATGAGATTAAGGGGAACTATAGAACAGATGATTAATTAGCAAAACCGTGCGACTTTTTAAAAACATTATATAGATTTGTGGTAGTTTCTACTGAAAAGCAAAACATTAGCGAGTGCATCCTTATTGGTTACACTCGCTTCTCCTTTTTTCCTTATTAATATATTGCATATTGTGAAAAGTTTATGATATAATTAATAAACATAGTTTTATGGAAAATAAATGACATAGGAGCTTCTTATGATGAAAACATTATGCTTGTATTACTCAAGAACTAATACTACAAAAGATATCATGGAGGCCATTGCAAATCATATCGGTGCCGATATTGCTGAGTATACTGACGGCAAAGACAGAAGTGGTTTCTTTGGATATATCGGTGCTTGCTTTGCAAGTGTAAATAACACTATCAACAATGTTTATATCAAAGGTGAAATCGATTTAGACGAATATGACAGGGTTATTATAGGTATGCCTGTATGGGTTGAATGCCCTTGTGTCATTGGAAAAGCTCTGATTAAAAAATACTGTGATAAAATGCCGTCTAAAGTATATTTTTTAGTCACTCATATGGGTAAAAATGATTATATGACTAAAATAAAAGCTATGGACAACTTACTTTTAAAACCGTCATCAGGTCAGTTCTCCATTAAAACGAAAGATAACGATTATATTAAGGAAAGCATTGAATATGCAAATACAATAGATTAATTATTGTAATGTAAGGAATTATTTATGGATGAGTCAAATGAAAATACAATGGTAAATATTCATTCCGCTCATAAGAAAGCGTTGAAAAAGTCCTTGAATTTGGTGCAACAAGAATAGGTCACGGTGTTCGCTCTGTTGAAGATGAAAATTTATTAAAAGAATTGGCAGATAAACAGATTCCGCTTGAACTTTGCCCGACCAGTATTATAAATACAGGTGTATATAAAAGTTTCTCTGAGTGGCCTCTGAAAAAGCTAATGGATTCTGGCGCGATGATTACAATCAACACAGACGACCCATCTATAGAAGGTACTTCTATTAAAAAAGAATATCAAAAATTAATTGATACATTCGGTATCGGAAAAGAGCAAGTGATAATGTTTTTGGAGAATTCAGTCAACGCTTCCTTTGCCGATGATGCAGTAAAAGAGAAAATGCTCAATACAATAGATTCCGAAATAAATTTAAATAAAAAAACAAAATGCCTCGACTGAAAACGGGGCATTTTCTGTTGAAAAAGATATTTTGTATGGTATAATGTTTAAAAGGGTGGGAAAGTTATGAAAAAAATGAGATTATTCTGGTCGATAGTAAAAAGGACCGGTCTTAATAAATGTTTAATTGGCTTTTTTGTTTGCTTTTTTCTGTTTTCGCTGATACTCTATTTAGTTGACGGTAATATCAATTCCTACCCTGATGCCTTGTGGTACCTTTTTGTTTCGTGTACATCAATCGGCTTTGGCGATATAGTTGTTTCAACTGTTGTGGGGCGAATACTTACCGTGCTTATCACTGTGTATGAAATCGTGCTTATTGCAATGATGTCGGGCGTAGTAGTCAGCAATTATCTTGAAATCGTGAATATTAGGAAAAAAGAATCTACTACGATGTTCCTCGACAAACTTGAACACCTTACCGAGTTAAGCCACGATGAATTAGCAGAAATAGAAAGTAAAGTAAAGAAGATAAAATAAAATATGTATAATCAACATGTTTCTAATAAAGTGTATATTTTTTGTTGATAAATGAAAAATTTATGATATACTGTTGAATAATGACAATTCATCAGGTGATTTTATGAACAGATATATCTTCTTATTTTTTGCTTTTAGTTTTTTGGGGTGGGTGTGGGAGAGCATCTACTGCACGATTTGTCACAAAAAATGGGCGAATCGTGGATTTTTGTACGGCCCTATTTGTCCTATCTATGGCTTTGGCGGTATATTGGGGCTCGCTGTATATGACCTCGCTACAGCAGGATACATACCGACTTTGGGTATATTAGGCATATTTATTGCTGGTTTTGCTGTTAGTATGATACTTGAGTATCCAACATCGTGGATTCTTGAAAAAGTTTTTCATGCTCGTTGGTGGGATTACTCAAATGTTCCTTTGAATGTCAACGGAAGAACAAGTGTTCCTACTTCAATTGCTTTCGGTGGGGCATCAATACTTGTTATGAAATTTGTTATTCCTTTTGCAGACAGCGTTGTCTCTGCTATACCGGATGTGTTGCTGAACATTTTTGCTCTCTTTCTGGTTGCAGTTATTTCAGCCGATGCAACGCTTACGGTAACCCAGTTGACTGATTTTCACAATCAAGTTAATTCTATTGATGAAGCTTTCCAGGAGCATATGACAAATGTCGTAGATAATGCATTTAGCAGAAAGTCTGATTTCAGGCTCAATGCCGCAGGCAGAGTGCGAAAGTTCAAATTCTCTGAACGGAAAAATCGTATTTCCAAATGGGTAGTTGAACAAAATCTCGAAAAACTCAAAAAAGAATTCGCTAAAGAAAAGTAAATAAAAAATTTGTCTTAATATACAGGATTATGTGACTAAATCAATACATCGCAATATTATATATTGGAGGTGTAAGATGCATAATCCTGTTTTTCTTGCACTTGTTGCAACGCTTTGTACTTGGGCAGTTACAGCATTAGGTGCTTTAATTGTCGTATTTTTTAAAACTCCTAATCAAAAAACTATGAATCTAATACTTGGCTTTGCTTCCGGTGTTATGATAGCCGCAAGTTTCTTTTCGCTTTTAGAACCTGCAATCCAAAGAGCTGATTTGATATCCGGCGTTCCGTCTTATTTAGTGGTAACATTCGGATTTGTCTTCGGTGCTTTGTTTATGTGGTTTTCTGATATTGCCGTCTCTTTTGCTACAAGAAAGTCTGATGTATCAAACTTTGAAAAAAATACAAGACTTAATCGTATAATTATGCTTGTATTGTCAATAACTTTGCATAATATTCCTGAAGGCTTGGCTGTCGGTGTAGCATTTGGTGCATTAAAAAACGGCAATAATACTCCCGAAAACCTAATGGGAGCGATTACTATTGCCGTTGGTATCGGATTGCAAAACTTTCCCGAAGGAGCGGCTGTATCTTTGCCGCTTCGACGAGAAGGCTTTTGCAGAAAGAAAAGTTTTCTGATTGGTCAGGCATCGGCTATTGTTGAGCCTATCGCAGGCGTTATCGGTGCAATTCTTGTTGTATATGTAGAGCAAATTTTACCTTATGCTTTGGCTTTTGCCGCGGGTGCTATGATACTTGTAGCCGTACATGAACTGATTCCCGAATGTCAGCAAAATCAGAAAACACAACCTTATTTTTCAACAATGGGAATAGTGTTCGGCTTTGCAATTATGATGCTCCTTGATGTAATGCTTGGCTGAAAATTATATCAATTTTGAAATATTTTTGTGAC
>JAGHTC010000065.1 GCA_018065465.1 Candidatus Ruminococcus equi | reverse complement strand
ACCGGAAGAACAGGCAACGGAAGAAGATTATATCGAGGCTCTTGAAAGGGTTGGTGTGTGATGACTAAATCGGAATTAAAACAGCGAAGTGACAAAAATTTTAATGATGTTAAGTCTGCACTACAACTTATCTTCGATAATCTCAACAAAGGTCAGCAGCAGAAATTGTTGAAGAATGAGAAAGTAAAGGCTTTGCTCGAAAGATATGAGGTAGAGATTTAATTGGAAACGATAATCGCAACAATATTAGGCTCGGTTATAAGCGGGGCGGTAGCTGTGATAGTTTGCGTGATAAATTCAAAGTCACAGCACGATATGTTGCTTTCCGAACTTGACAAGCACAGCGAACTTAATTCGCAGAAGATAGATGAGTTAGAGCAGAAAGTAGAAAAGCACAACAGCGTTATTGAACGCACATTCCGCCTTGAGGAGCATACGAATTTGTGTGAAACAAGGTTTTCATATTTAAGTGAAAGACTTGATAAACTCGAAGATGAAAAAAGTTAGTCAAAGAAAAACACAAAAACAAAAAGATTTTTTGTCATATTTTGTGACAGAGCATATTATACAGTGAGGGGAAGAAAATGAAACAAAAACTTATTATTTGGGCAAGAGCAGCGGGAATAAGAGCAATGCGTACAATAGCCCAGACAGCAATAGCAACCATCGGCGTTGAGGCTATGATGGCAGATGTAAATTGGATGGCTGTTTTGTCCGCGTCTCTGCTTGCCGGAATACTCTCAATTCTCACATCAATTTCCGGCTTGCCCGAAATCTCTTCTAACACACAGGGGGAGCAATAATGGCAACCTCATTAAGTAAAATTTTAAATATAGCGCGTGCCGAAATAGGCACAAAGGCAACAAACTACAAAAACTGCAAATATAACACTTGGTACTACGGTACTACCGTATCAGGCTCTTCTTATGACTGGTGCGAAGTGTTTATCCAATGGATATTCAAAGAAGCGGGAGCATCTGATATGCTCTATTCAAAAACCGCAAACTGCGGTGCACAGGGAAAGGCTTTCAAAAACAAAGACCGTCTTGTTACTTCAAATTATCAGGTAGGAGATATCGTATTTTTCCACTGGTCAAACGACAAATCAACCTATGTTCCGTCTGTATACACTATGGACCATGTAGGTATCATAGAATCTGTAAACTCCGACGGAACAATTACAACAATAGAGGGAAACAACACGACTAACACCTCAAACGGCGAAGTAAGACGACAGACAAGGTCAAAAAGCTATATTTCCTGTGCGGGCCGTCCCGATTATTCCGATGTATCGGACAGCACTTATCCTGATGTTTATTATAAAGTCAGGACAAACGCTAGTTGGCTTCCCGAGGTCAAAAACCTTGAAGATTATGCAGGTATAGTCGGTTCGGATATAACCGATGTCGCAGTAAAGGTATCAAAAGGCGATGTAAAATATCGTGTTCACATTAAGGACGGCAGTTGGCTTCCTTATGTTACGGGATATAATACAAGCGATGATATTAACGGTTATGCCGGCGACAAAAAGCCTATTGATGCTATTGAAGTCTATTACAGCACCCCGAATGATGTTGTATCAAAATCCGGATATCTGAAAGCAAAGTACAGAGTATCTCAAAAAAATGCAGACTACTATCCGTATCAGTATGATGACGAAAAAGATTCATCACAAGACGGATACGCAGGCGTATACGGAAAAACGATAGACCGTTTTCAGATAATACTTTCACAATAAATATTGCAGTTTAACTGCCCTGCACCAAAAGTGCAGGGCTTTTTTTATGCAATATATCAAAAATTGTATTTTTTTGAAATTGTGTCTTGACAAATTGTCATACATAATGGTATTATATATGGGCATAGAAATAGATATTTATTAGGAGTTGAATATTATGAAGAAAATTATTGCTGTACTTTTAGCTGTTATTATGGTATTTGCACTTGCTGTTTCCACAGCAGCCCTGATTAGCCCCACACCCGATGACTACGATGATATTAAGGTTGTTGTTGACGGTAACGGTAAAGCAGAAGCTGATAAATATAAAGTTAAAAAGGGTTCCGGCGATGATGTAACACTTACTGCTACAGAAACAACCGACAGTTTCACTAACTGGACTATTGAAGGCGAATATATTATCGTATCCGGTAGCCTTTCTTCAAAGGTTCTCGTTATTGAGCCCGAGTCCGACATCGTTGCTACTGCTCACTTTAAGGGTACAGGCGGCGGAAACGGCAACGGCGGCAACACATCACCTAAGACAAGCGATCCCATCGTTATGGTACTTGCAGTTATGATGGTTGCAGTTGCAGGCGGTATCTTCTGCGTTAGAAAAATCAGAGGATAATAACAACTAAGCACTAAACACCTTGAGGAAAACCTCAGGGTGTTTTTTTATGCTCGTTGTTATTTGCCACGCTTATTTATACGATTTTTAACAAATTGTGAATTTTAAAATTTGACCTTGACTTTCTTTGACCTTTGCTCTATAATAAAAGTCAGAAAAGGTCAAATTATATTTGAAAGGAAATGATATTATGCGTATGAGCGATATAGTTACCTCATATATTCTCTCAATGCTTGATGAACAAGACGGCAATGCCGAGATAAAGCGAAACGAACTCGCGTCGGTTTTGGGTTGTGTTCCGAGCCAGATAAATTATGTAATTACTTCGCGATTTACCCCCGAACAGGGATATATAGTCGAATCCCGTCGCGGCGGCGGCGGATATATCCGAATCACAAGGATAAATACTACTCGCGAAAATGCAGTAATGCATATAGTGAATTCAATCGGAAACAGTCTTGACTCTGCATCGGCTAATATAATGATTAGCAATATGCTTTCGCGGTCAATAATAGATGAGAATACAGCCTACCTTATGGCAACGGCAACGTCCGACAGCGTTTATCGAGAAGTGCCGTATCAGTATCGAGATGCTTTGCGTGCATCAATTTTTAAAAATATGCTTTTAACCATCATCAAAAGACAGTAAATTCAATTTTGAAATGATATAGTAGTAAAAGGAGATGTTAGTTATGTTATGTCAACATTGCCAAAAAAATCAGGCAACAACACATGTAAAATCAATAGTAAACGGAGAGTATACGGAGTATATGCTTTGCTCTGACTGTGCAAAAGAGATGGGCTATACCTCGCTTTGGAGTGATATGCAGGGCGATTTTTCATCTCTGCTCGGCTCATTCTTCTCGAATGCTTTGCCCGAAAGGACACAGGCAACAAGGTGCAGTAAATGCAAAAGTTCATACAACGATATCGCAAATTCCGGCAAAGTCGGTTGTGCGGATTGTTATGAAACATTTTATTCCCAGTTATTGCCGACAGTAAGAAAAGTCCACGGCAACACCGAACATTGCGGAAAACGCCCGAAAGTTTTTGAAAAGCAAACCGAAGATAAACCTGCCACAGAATCAGAAACAGAGCTTTTGAAAAAAGAACTTGAAAAAGCGGTAGAGGAACAAAATTTTGAGAAAGCCGCAGAACTTCGTGACAAAATCAAAGAATTGGAGGGTAAATGATGAGTGAAGTAGTAGTAAAGACAAGAGTACGCCTTGCAAGAAATTTGAAAGACTATCCGTTCGAGTGCAGATTAAATGCAGACGAAAAGAAAGAAATAGCCGAAAAGGTGTGCAAGATACTTGAAAAATCGGAGTACGATTTTACCCGCTATGATATGGAAAAATTGTCACAAGTTGACAAAATCGCGCTCGTTGAACGCCATCTTATCAGCCCCGAATTTGTTTCGAATAACGCCGGCGCGGTTGCCCTTATTTCATCGAATGAAGAAATCTCGATTATGCTTAACGAGGAAGACCATATCCGTTTGCAGATAATAAAAAACGGACTTTTTCTTGAAGAAGCCTATGAAATCGCAGACAAATTAGACGATATCTTGTCAGAAAAGTTGGAGTTTGCTTTTTCGGAAAAACTCGGATATCTCACACAATGCCCGACAAATTTGGGTACTGCGATGAGAGCATCCGTAATGCTCCATTTGCCTGCTTTGCAAAAAAGCCACGCAGTAGTAAGAATAGGAAACAACCTTTCGAAATTGGGACTTACCATCCGCGGAATGTACGGCGAAAGTTCAAAGCCCTCGGGTGCTTTGTACCAACTTTCCAATCAGGTTACACTCGGCATAAGCGAAAAAGCCGCAATAGAAAATTTGAAAAATATCACGAATCAACTGATTACTCAGGAGATAAAGTCAAGAGCATCTTTGTCTTCGGATATCTCGGTTGTTGATACGGTATCCCGTTCTTTGGGAATACTGAAAACCGCAAGGATAATCAGCAGTGACGAAGCAATGAATCTTTTGTCAAATGTTCGTTTCGGTGTCAGTGTAAAACTGCTCGAAACTTTGTCACTCGACAGCATTGATGAATTGATTTGCGAAATTCAGCCGGCAAGTATTATGAAAAAATATGGAACGGAACTTACGGTTTCCGAAAGGGATATAAAAAGAGCAGATTTTCTGCGAGAAAAACTAAACTGAAAAGAATAAAAATAATAGGAAGGTGAGATTATGATGTATAATTTCAAAGGCTTTACACAGAAAGCAAACGATGCTCTGAATCTCGCCGTATCATCGGCACAGGATTTGGGACATACCTATGTAGGTACAGAACATATATTACTCGGATTGATTAAGGAGGAAACCGGAGTAGCGGCAACTGTACTTTCGCAGTGTGGACTTGATGCCGAGAGTTTTGAAAATCTTGTTGCACAGTCAGTCGGTACAGGAGCAAAAACAGCCCTTACTCCCGACGATTTTACCCCACGCACAAAAAGAGTTATGCAGATGGCAGTGGTAAATTCTGTACGAATGGGACACAACTATGTCGGCACAGAACATCTGCTTGTATCACTTTTATCCGAAACAGACAGCTACGCCGTGAGATTCTTGATAGAACTCGGCGTCAGCCCGAAGTCTATCATATCAGCACTCAAAGCAAGCCTAAATGACGATTCGGATATACAGGATGAAAACGAATACCAATCTATGTACGAAAACACCGAGAGGTCAAACGGCAAATCGGATACAAAAACACTCGACAAATACGGCAGAGATTTAACAAAATCTGCATCAAAAGGTGAGATTGATCCTGTTATCGGCAGAGAAGAGGAAATCGCAAGAATTATCCAGATTTTGTCGAGAAGGACAAAGAACAACCCCTGCCTTATCGGTGAGCCGGGCGTAGGCAAAACTGCCGTAGCCGAAGGACTTGCGCTGAAAATAAGTAACGGCGAAGTCCCCGAACATCTCAAAGACAAAAGAGTTGTTTCCTTAGACCTTACCGGTATGATAGCAGGCACGAAGTACCGCGGTGACTTTGAGGACAGAATAAAGAACGCGATTGACGAAGTAAAACAGGTGGGAAATATCATCCTCTTTATTGACGAACTGCATACGATAATCGGAGCAGGCTCGGCGGAAGGTTCAGCCGACGCAGCAAATATCCTAAAGCCGTCTTTGGCAAGAGGAGATTTTCAGGTAATCGGTGCAACAACTCTCGAAGAATACAGAAAGTATATCGAAAAGGATGCAGCCCTCGAAAGAAGATTTCAGCCTGTTACTGTCGGTGAGCCGTCAGAAGATGAGGCTGTTGAAATACTAAAAGGTCTGCGCGACAGATACGAAGCACACCACAAAGTAAAAATTTCCGATGAAGCGATAAAAGAGGCTGTCACCCTTTCATCAAGATATATTGCCGACAGATATTTGCCCGACAAAGCGATTGACTTGATAGACGAAGCATCATCAAAAGTAAGGCTCAAAGGACTTGAATCTCCGAATATGGTAAAAGAACTTGAAGAAAAGTCCGAACAACTCGAAAAGGAAAAGGCTTCTGCCGTAAATGAGCAGGATTTCGAGCGAGCCGCAAAGTTGCGTGACGAACAAAAGTCCGTCAAAGAAGAACTTGAAGAAGAACGCAAAAAATGGCAGGAAAAGGCAAAGTCGCAGTCAAGCGAAGTCACTTCAGAAGACATCGCCGAAATCGTCTCGTCCTGGACAAAAATCCCCGTAGCGGAATTGACAAAAGAGGAGTCAGAGCGACTTCTTAATATGGAGAATGTACTACACGAAAGAGTAGTCGGTCAGCACGAGGCTGTGTCTGCCGTAGCAAAGGCAATTCGCAGGGGCAGAGCAGGTATCAAAGACCCCAACCGCCCGATAGGTTCATTCATCTTTTTAGGACCGACAGGCGTCGGCAAAACCGAATTGTGCAAGGCACTTGCAAGTGCTATGTTCGGTGACGAAAATGCAATGCTTCGCCTTGATATGAGCGAGTATATGGAAAAGCATACCGTAAGCCGTCTTGTCGGCTCACCTCCCGGATATGTCGGCTACGAAGAGGGCGGACAACTCACCGAGAAAGTCAGACGCAAACCGTACAGCGTAGTCCTTTTCGATGAAATTGAAAAAGCACATCCCGATGTTTTCAATATGCTTTTGCAAATTCTTGAAGACGGCAGGTTGACAGATTCACAGGGCAGAACGGTAGACTTCAAGAACACCGTAATTATTATGACATCGAACGTAGGCGCAAGACTTATCAGCGAAAAGAGTACGACACTCGGATTCTCCTCCGAAAAGGAAACAGCCGATTTCGAGGGAGTAAAGGGAAAAGTCCTCGCACAGTTAAAGGATGTTTTCCGTCCCGAGTTTCTCAACCGTGTTGATGATATTATCGTGTTCAACAAGCTCTCAAAAGATGAGATAAAAGAGATAGCAAAATTGATGCTTGATAATCTTTCAAAGCGACTTGACAGTATGGGAGTCAAGGTCGAATTTTCCGACAAAGCGGTTGAGAAAATTGCCGATGTCGGTTTTGACGAAACCTACGGTGCAAGACCGCTTAGAAGAGCGATAACAAGCAATATTGAAGACGCACTTTCCGAGCGTATGCTTGAAAGCGATTTTGATAAAGAGAAAACCGTCTTGTGCGATTACGACGGCGAAAAGTTCACTTTTGCAACAAAGTAATATAAAAAGGGACTGCAACAAAGAAATTTGCTGCAGTTTTCTTTTGCACTTGATTTTGTTGTAGCGGTGATGTATAATATGCAAGAATTGCAATTGAAAATTGAAAATGGAAAGTTGAAAATTGGTACTTTTATGAATAATATCATTGAAACAAAAAGTTTTGATTTTGCAGTCAGAATAGTAAGACTTTTCAAATATTTATCTGAACAAAAGAAAGAATTTACACTTTCTAAACAGTTACTGCGTTGTGGTACAAGTATAGGTGCAAATGTAGCAGAAGCACAACAGGCACAGAGTAAAGCGGATTTCATATCTAAAATTAATATAGCTTTGAAAGAAACATCTGAAACAAAGTATTGGATTAGATTGCTGAATGCAACAGATTTTTTATCAGAAAATGAATCAAATTCACTATTAGCAGATTGTGTGGAAATTGAAAAAATATTGGTTACAATTATCAAAACGTCAAAGAATCAATAATTATCCATTTTCAATTTTCCATTTTCAATTTGATAAATGCGGGTGTGGTGGAATTGGCAGACACGCAAGATTTAGGTTCTTGTGCCTCGGTGTGCAGGTTCAAGTCCTGTCACCCGCACCAAAAATTAAGAGGCGGTTTTACCGCCTCTTAATTTTTGGCATAGATAATCAGGACTTGAACCTTAAGAAGGTGAGCACCGTATAGAAAACAGTCCGGTGGACTGTTTTTAGGTGTGAAGTGTGAAATCGGGTACCGAATGCGAAGCATTGGGTCGATAAGCACGGATGAATTTTCTTGAAAATTTATCGTCCTGTCACCCGCACCAGAAAAAAGACTTGTCGAAAGACAAGTCTTTTTTCAACGAAATAAATCCCTTTCGGGATTTGTGAAATACGCTTTGCGTGTGAAATACACCTACGGTGTGTGAAATGCCTACGGGGTGAGTGGGTTTATTTCATATCACATTTTTGCGTAAGCAAAAATATATCACAATTTCGACAGAAATTATATCACATTTGCCGAAGGCAAATATATCGTTTTGGCAAACAGATAACATTATTTGAACCTTAAGAAGGTGATCACTATATATCTGTACATAATATATTGATAAAACTTTTGTGAAATGAATATTTTTCTTGACAATAAAAAAACAGGTATGATAGAATAACACTAGTGTTTTGGAGAGGTGTCCGAGCGGTTTAAGGAGCTAGTCTTGAAAACTAGTGATTCCGAAAGGAACCAAGGGTTCGAATCCCTTCCTCTCCGCCAAGTTGAATAGGTGTTGTAGAATAAAATCGAGTTTATATATGAGTATGGAGGGATAACTCATGAAAAAATTAATCTGTATAGTTTTATGTTTAGTGATGATATTTAGTGTGTTTACTATTCTACCTTTTGAAGTTGGTGCTAAAGAGGTTGAGAAGAGTAGTGTTGGAATACAAAGTGGTGACTATTATTATGAAGTTTTAGAAGATGGTACAGTAGCAATTACTGATTATACTAATACGAGTAAAACTAGTTTAGAAATCCCGGGAAGAATTGATGGTAAATTAGTAACAAGTATAGGTAGGTATGCATTTGAAGGTTGCACAAGCCTTACGAGTGTAACTATAGGCAACAGCGTTACAAGTATAGAATGGGGTGCATTTTGTGGTTGCACAAGCCTTACGAGTATCACAATCCCAAACAGCGTTACAAGTATAGGTGAAGGTGCATTTCGTGATTGCACAAGCCTTACGAGTATCACAATCCCAGACAGTGTTACAAGTATAGGTAGGTATGCATTTTATGGTTGCGCAAGCCTTATGAGTATCACAATCCCAAACAGCGTTACAAGTATAGGTAGAAAGGCATTTGGATATTACTACGATTATAATAGTGATGATTACAAAAAAATTGACAACTTCACTATCTATGGAACAAAAAGTGGCGAAGCCGAAAGATATGCAAAAGATAATGGATTTGCATTTGTTGCTAATCAAGAAAAGGTGTTTGAAGCACCTGAAAATGATGTACAAAAATTTACCGACTTAAGAAATCTAAAATTAAAAGCAAATTTACATTATGCAGAAGTAGATCCCGAAATTAAAATTCCTTTTTCATATGATTTTTTTAGTTCAGATAATGTTATTACGCAAGCACAAACATATAATAATAATCTGGCAACCTTAGGCTTAGTTTTAGCTACCGAAGCTGGTTTTACTGATGATAGATTGCGAGAATGCTTTTGTGTTAATGGAAATGATGATTCAAAATTAATAGTAGATGCATATAGAGCTTATAATTTTACAAAATATTCTGAATTTTGGAATTTTGACACTGATAATCCAGCATGTGCATTTGCATATAAAAAGCAACTTATTGACGGTAAAGAACAAAATGTGTTTTTTATCATAGTACGTGGTTCAACTGATATAGGTGATTGGATAACAGACGTTAAAATTCTCAGTGATGGATTTCAAAAAAGTGCTAACAATGTTAAAGGATTATTTAAAAGTTTTGTAGAATATAATACAGATGTATCTTTAGCCAATTTAAGTAAAAGTAATAATAAATTCTTTGTTGTAGGTCATAGTTTGGGTGCTGCTGTTGTGGATGATTTATCTCCACTATTATATGATTATGCACAACAAAAGGATATTTATACATATGCTTTTGCTACTCCAAAAACAGTTAAAAATAAATCAATTGACCGAGTTTCTCATATACATAATATATTAAATGCATCCGATGTTGTAACAGATGTGGGTGTTTCCGTAAGTGGTACAAGACATGGACAGGAAGTAAGATTTTCTTCATATAATTCCAATATTAAGGAATATTTTGATAAAATGCATGATTATTCATTTGACTCAAAAGTTTATGAAATATGCAAAAGTTTAAATGTTAAGGATAGTGTTGGTCTGTATCATTCATCAGATGCTTATTTATCGTATTTACTTACACGAAATGATAAAAAGAGTGGCTTTATAGCATATCCATATAAAAAAGCCGCTGTCAGATGTCCAGTAGATGTGGAAATTTATAATTCAAAAAATGAACTTGTAGGTAAAATTGCAAACAATGAGGTACAAGAAATCGAAAATCAAGAAGTTATTATTCAGATAGACGATGATGAAAAATATATATTTATGCCGTTTGAAGATGATTATTCATTTAAATTGACTGGTAATGATAGTGGAACAATGGATATCTCCTTTGAAGCATCTGATGAGAATGGTAATGAAATTAATAAACAATTTACTAATGTTCCATTAGAAAAAGGGAAAGAATTTTCATCTGACTTAAATGATAAGGAAATTGATAAGACTAAACTTATTGAAAGTGAAAGTGATAAAGAATATTTGACAGGAGATGCTGATGGTAATGGTAATGTAAATATTATTGACTGTACTGTTATACAAAGAAGATTAGCTAATTTGTCAAATCAATCGTTTTTTGAAAATTTAGCAGATACAGATCATGATAAAAGAATCACAATTATTGACGCAACTACAATCCAAAAATACCTTGCACATATCATT
>JAGHTC010000032.1 GCA_018065465.1 Candidatus Ruminococcus equi | reverse complement strand
TTAACCTCGACAACTCGTTTTTCAACGCCCATTTTGTAAACCTCGGCTTCTGAAAGCGGAACAGGTTTTGAGGACGGACCGACAAATCCGGTACAGCCGCGGATATTGCGAACAACATACCATGTTTCATCGGTGTAAACCATCTTAACGAAAACGTAGCCGGGGAAAAGTTTGCGCTCGACTTCCTTTGTGGAGCCGTCGTCTTTAACCTCGCTGACGATTTCAGTAGGAACCTTTACATCCTGTATCATTTCCTGCAAGCCACGGTTTTCGACCGTAGTCTGCAAGGTAGATGCAACCTTATTTTCATATCCCGAGTAGGTATGGACTACATACCATCTTGCTTCATCAGACATAAAATTTCTCCTTTATCTTGCAGAAATTATTTGACGCCTGTGGTCATAACAAGATTGAGTAATGCGTACAGACCTCTGTCAAGCCCGTAAATAAAAAGTCCTGCAACGATGATAACAACCAAAACTACACCGAAGTTCTTTGTAGTAGTTGATGCTGTCGGCCAAGTAATCTTTTTGATTTCGCCGATGCAGGAACGGAAGAACGAGCCGATTTTTTTGAAGACATTTTTCTTTGTCTTTGTTTCAGCCATGATAATTCCCTCCGATTACTTTGTTTCCCTGTGCAGAGTATGCTTTTTGCAGAATCTGCAGTACTTGTTCATTTCAAGTCTGTCGGGGTCATTTTTCTTGTTCTTCATTGTGTTGTAGTTGCGTTGTTTGCACTCAGTGCAGGCCAAAGTTATTTTTACTCTCATTTCGGCACCTCCAATAGATTTGTTGGAATAAAATAGCCTCCCTCAAAAGGGCACAAAAAAATAGCCCCCTTTTACGAGGTAGCATTAGTCTATCACAATTTTGTCAATGAGTCAAGCATTTTTTTGCAAAAAATCAGATTGTAACTTATTTTTTCAGATATACCTCAACTTCTTGACATCGACCGATAAAAATTGTACTATATATAGGTATGAATTTTCTACGGAGGAAAGACAATGAAAAATACAGAAAAAACAATGGACAAAATTGTCGCTTTGTGCAAAGGCAGAGGCTTTGTATATCCCGGTTCGGAGATTTACGGCGGTCTTGCAAACACTTGGGACTACGGTCCCTTGGGCGCAGAGCTTAAATCAAACATCAAAAAAGCGTGGCTGAAAAAATTTGTTCAGGAGAACAAATACAATGTTGCTCTTGATGCTGCTATCCTCATGAATCCGCAAACTTGGGTAGCATCGGGACATTTGGGCGGATTTTCCGACCCGCTTATGGACTGCAAAGAATGTAAAACCCGTCACAGAGCAGATAACCTTATCGAAGATTTTGACGGCACTAACTGTGCAGGCTGGACAAACCAGCAGATGACCGACTACATAAATGAAAAAGGTATCGTTTGCCCCAACTGCGGAAAAGCAAACTTCACCGACATCAGACAGTTTAACCTTATGTTCAAAACTTTTCAGGGCGTTACAGAGGACTCAAAAGCAGAACTCTACCTTCGTCCCGAAACTGCACAAGGTATTTTCGTAAACTTTGCAAATATTCAGCGTACATCAAGGAAGAAAGTACCTTTCGGCGTTTGTCAGGTTGGTAAATCCTTCCGAAACGAAATCACACCGGGTAACTTCATCTTCCGCGTAAGAGAATTTGAGCAAATGGAACTTGAATTTTTCTGCAAGCCCGGAACTGACCTTGAATGGTTTGACTACTGGCGTTCCTACTGCCGTGACTTTCTCTATTCTCTCGGCATTAAAGAAGAAAACCTCCGTCTTCGTGACCACTCACCCGAGGAACTTTGCTTCTACTCTAAGGCTACTACCGACTTTGAATACCTCTTCCCGTTTGGCTGGGGCGAACTTTGGGGCGTTGCCGACCGTACAGACTACGACCTTACACAACATCAAAACACATCGGGCAAGTCGCTTGAATACTTTGACCCGACCGATAATTCAAGATATATCCCCTATGTTATCGAGCCGTCACTCGGCGTAGAAAGACTTTTCCTTTCTATCATCACCGAAGCGTATGACGAGGAAGTTGTTGATGCAGAGAAAAACGATACAAGAGTTGTTTTGAAACTTCATCCGTTCCTTGCTCCGTTCAAGGCAGCAGTTCTCCCGCTTTCGAAGAAACTTTCCGAACAGGCAGGCGCTCTTGCTGACGATTTGGGCAAAGAATTTATGGTTGACTTTGACGATGCAGGTTCTATCGGCAAGCGTTATCGCAGACAGGACGAGATAGGAACTCCATTCTGCATTACCTACGATTTTGACTCTCTCGAAGACAACTGCGTAACAGTTCGTGACCGTGACACAATGGAACAAGAAAGAGTAAGTATTGACAAAATCAAAGACTATATCGCAGACAGAATTAAATTATAATATCGTATACAACCACAAACGGCGGTGCAATTATTGCACCGCCGTTTTTATTGTTCAAATTATTACGGTTTATTGTATGTAGCCGTATAGCCTGCAGTGTGGTCACTAATGATTTCACCCTGTGCATTGAATGCACGAACTGAGAATGTGTATTCCTGACCAT